>NZ_CAJTCF010000037.1:0-37462 GCF_910574735.1 Duncaniella muricolitica
TAGACTGAATATCAAAACGGAGAGCCGGATACGCTGGAAGGTGTACGTCCGGTTCGGAGGCGAGTATTTGGAAACCGGTCATGATTATATGACACGGCGCCGGGTGCTTAGCCTACATTTCAAGTATGTGTGACGTGAAAAGTTGCATCAGTGGCTGTCAGCCGTTCACTCAGAGGAGTGAAAAGAGTTGACCTATTGTTTCGCCAATAGTAGCCTACGGCAGGTGCGTCTTATGATGTACCAAGCTGCTCGGACAAGGTAACCCTCCCGAAAGGGTCGAGAATGAACTGTGAGGGGACTTCAAGAACCGCAAGCATTATGCGGTTGGGGGGCTTGGCTTGACGGCATGGCTAACGCAAGTGAACTGTCAGAACCATCGTTAAGTCGAACAAGCTTACGAATGCTTACAAGCTTGAACCAAAACGGTGTGTGGCCGGATAACCCTGTGGATTTTGGGGTTACGCGAACAACAGAGCCACCGGTGGAGAGGCAGAGCCTAAACCGTCATTGGCACTGATGCAGAACACGGTAAGCCTATATATCTCCATGAGCAATCATGGTAGGTCGAACGCAAGGGAGGCACAATGGTATGTAGGTAAAGGAAATTCGGAAAAAGCGAACGCCGCTCTGTAACGGAGCGGATACGGATTGACCTCATTGCCATGTATGGCAGAGAGCCACATCATCCGACATGAAAGTGTGCAGACTTCCGATATGGTAACATTTTACAAGATAACTTTTAGAACTTATGAAAGGAGAAAAGCAAATGGACGAGCCTAAAAACTCGTGTGCATCTTCTGACCACAAGGAAGCAACTTGGGAAAACATTGATTGGAACAAGTGTGAGAAAGCGGTCAGTAAGCTACAAGCGCGTATTGTAAAAGCTCAGAAAGAGGGTAAGTTCGGCAAGGTGAAGGCTTTGCAATGGACTCTTACCCACTCGTTTTACGCCAAGGCATTGGCAGTAAAACGTGTCACTTCAAATGATGGCAAAAAGACTTCGGGCGTTGACAAGGTATTGTGGTCAACTCCGAAATCGAAATACAAAGCCATCTTCACACTCAGAAGAAGAGGCTACAAGCCTCAGCCTTTGAGACGAGTGTTCATAAAGAAGCACAATGGCAAACAGAGACCGTTGGGCATCCCCACAATGAAAGACAGAGCGATGCAGGCACTCCACCTACTCGCTTTGGAACCAGTATCGGAAACAACTGCCGACAACTATTCCTTTGGCTTCAGAAAGGAAAGAGGCACTGCCGACGCAATGGCGCGTTGCCATACTCTTCTTGCAAAGGGGTACTCGCCACAATGGATTCTGGAGGGTGACATCAAAGGGTGCTTTGACCACATCAGCCACGACTGGCTGATGAGGCATATTCCAATGGATAAAACCATATTAGGAAAATGGCTTAAATGTGGTTATATCTTTGAAAACGAAGTCTTCCCGACAGACGAGGGTACACCGCAAGGTGGTATCATATCGCCAACGCTTGCTAATATGGCACTCGATGGATTACAGAAACTACTCGAAGACAACTTCCCTTGGGAATCAAAGAAAGGTTCTACGGGTTGGTACTGTCCGAAAGTAAGGCTTGTCAGGTTCGCAGATGATTTCATTATCACGGGCGAATCAAAGGAGCTGCTGGAACATAAAGTCAAACCGTTGGTTGCATCGTTTCTTGCGGAAAGAGGTCTTACCTTATCCGAAGAGAAAACGCTGATAACCCATATAGACGACGGTTTTGACTTCCTCGGCTTCAATGTCCGCAAATTCAATGGCACTCTGCTGACGAGACCAGCCAAAGACCGTGTAAAGAGAATGTTGGATAAAGTAAAGCGAGAGATACACCGCTCACGTGGAACTTCCCAACATGAACTTATCATGCGTCTCAATCCAATTCTCAAAGGATGGGCGAACTATTATCAATATAGTGCGGCCTCGGAAACTTTCCGAAAAGCGGACTATCTAATCTTCAAGAAACTATGGCGATGGGGAATCCGCAGGCACGGAAATAAAAACCGTACCTGGATTAAACAACGCTACTTCCACAAGATTGGTAACAGAGACTGGGTATTTGCTACGACAAAAATTGACTCGAAGGGTGAAGAATACTTCGTCCCTCTGACGATATTGTTTAATACCAAAATCCAGACATATCCGCAACTGAAATGTGGACTCAACCCATTTGACCCCGAATGGATGGAATACCGTGATAAACGGCGCACCGTCAAAATGAAGATGTCGATGAGTGGGAAAAGGACGCTTTTCAATATTTGGAAAAGACAAAACCAAAGATGTCCAATCTGCGGCGAGCCGATAACAGTTGAAACACCGTGGCATACAATGATGTCAACTGCCAAAGGCAAGAACACATTGTCAATCGTCCATGAAAGCTGTTATCTGAGTGTGACACACAAAAAGAAGTGTAAAAATGAGCGTGTTTCGGAATAAGTCTGAAATATTGTTGCTTGAGCCGTGTGATGGGAAACTATCACGCACGGTTCTTAGGGGGGGAAGCGCCCGCAAGGGCGCCGACCTACCCGCCCCCGACCTATCTACTATTGCCTACAACCATTTGCTGAACCACCCGGACGGCTACAAGGTAAAGCCGAAGTTCTATGTGATCAACTTCGACGACCCGCGACGCTCTCATCGGTGCAATCCCATTCACCCGGATTTTATGGAAGATATTACGGATGCCTATGAGAGTGCCTACACAATAATGCTCAACCTCAATAAAACGTGGGTGCAAAAGCAGGGCGACTTCTTCGTGGAGTCACCTATCATTCTGTTTGCCAGTATTATCTGGTATCTCAAAATCTATCAGAACGGGAAGTTTTGCACGTTTCCCCATGCTATCGAGTTTCTGAACCGCCGTTACGAGGATATATTTCCGATACTGACCTCTTATCCGGAGCTGGAGAACTACCTTTCGCCGTTCATGGATGCGTGGCTTGGAGGGGCTGCGGAGCAGCTCATGGGTCAGATAGCGTCGGCAAAAATCCCGCTTTCGAGGATGATTTCACCGCAGCTCTACTGGGTGATGTCAGACAGCGAGTTTACGCTGGACATCAACAATCCCGAAGAGCCGAAAATCCTCTGCGTGGGTAACAATCCCGACCGTCAGAATATCTACGGTGCGGCACTCGGTCTGTATAATTCCCGTATCGTGAAGCTCATCAACAAGAAGGGGATGCTGAAGTCATCGGTCATCATCGACGAGTTGCCCACAATATACTTCAAAGGGTTGGACAATCTTATAGCTACCGCCCGAAGCAACAAGGTTGCCGTGTGTCTGGGCTTTCAGGATTTCAGCCAGTTAGTGCGTGACTACGGGGACAAAGAGGCGAAAGTGGTGATGAACACTGTCGGCAATATTTTCTCCGGTCAGGTGGTGGGGGAAACAGCCAAGACGCTCTCCGAGCGGTTCGGTAAGGTGTTGCAGAAACGGCAGTCCATCTCCATCAACCGGCAGGATGTTTCCACCTCCATCAACACGCAGATGGACGCGCTCATTCCACCGAGTAAGATTTCCGGGCTTACGCAGGGAATGTTTGTCGGTTCTGTATCCGACAACTTCAACGAGCGTATCGAGCAGAAGATTTTTCATTGCGAGATTGTGGTGGATGCCGAAAAGGTGAAACGGGAAGAAAGTGCCTACAAGAAAATTCCCGTCATTACAAACTTCACGGACGAGGACGGCAACGACCGCATGAAGGAAACGGTGCAGGCGAACTACCGGCGCATCAAGGAAGAGGTGAAGCAGATTGTGCAGGAGGAACTGGAGCGTATCAAAAACGATCCGGTGCTGTGTAAACTGCTACCAGATAATGAGACTGTCTAACAAGTCCCCAAAATTGAAAATTATCCCTATCGAAGTTTGAAGTGACCCCCAAAAGTTGGATACAATTTTTTTGGGGGGCACTTCAGTTCTGACGGGTAAAATCGTAAAATTCGGACTTGTTAGACAAATACTTACGCGGTTTCAACCTCAGGTACTGAATCTATCGAATTGACAAATTTAACCAATTGCGGATCTGAATCTTTTTGTATGAGGTTTCGGAGACTCTTTTTCAATTCATAAGCATCATCCCCTGCTGTATTTATTAAATCCATATAAAAATCTTTGTTTTGCAGAATCAATGAACGGCATGCCCCATCGGAAATTACAGGTTTCACTATTTTATCAATAACGTCTCCAGCTTGACTTTTCAAATTACCATGCGATCTAAGCCATGTTTCGAAAAATTGAAACTTTATTGCATTGATAGTCTTTTTACCGATGCAGAAATCATTTCTTATATCGGTAACTGTCGATTTAATTTTTCGTTTATCCAATCTTTCAACTATATTCTTGAAACAATTAGGGAAAGGATTCAAACTTTGAGTTCCAGAAGCAATATCCATCAGAATCTTTTTGCCAAATTCAGTCAAGTTATCTGGCAAGGATTTGATTTTAGCCAGTAAATGTTTTATTGCGACAAACCAATAATATGATGTATGTGCTGTTCTTTGGGCGTATAATGTATCAACACTTATTTCAGACAACGCTTCGAACGCTATTTTATTGATATGATCGGTCAGGACATTGCTTATTTTAGTGGTCAAATCGTAAAAAGATGCGTCAGGAATTACATCTTTAATATTGTTCTTAGTGATATACTTATCCAAATCGGTATTCCACTCTGCTAAATGCTCGATAAATACCTCATCCGTTACACCTATTCTGTTCTTAATATCTTCAAATTGGGGCAATATGTCTGAGAGCAATAATTTATAGCCAAGTTTATGATTTACCATGTATTGTAGTGTTTCATTTAATAGCGGTATATTCCATCCCACACTATTTACTAATAAGTCTCCATGATCCACATAATAGTCCATGAGTTCTGCAACATATTTTATATCTCCACCCTCTATTAAGGAAACGGAATGACCATGTGCCAATTGCATGGCGACTAAATCGTAATATCCAGACTCTTTAATGTTTCGGCCATCAGTTTCTAATTCAGAATGCAACTGATTTATGTAGGTTGAATCTAACGTTACAGGTAAAGGTCTTTCTTCGTCAGATGCCAATAAACGATAGGTTGTAAATATAGCCCCTATATTATCTTTATTTACATTCTGTTCATCAATGCAATTCGTGATCGCTTGCAAAAGCGTTGGAAACGTATAGGTAGAATTATCTTTTAACGTTTTTACAATATCTGCATGGTCGAAATTATCGGGTAGTAAGTTTGCCAAATAATTATCGAGCGCCTCCGAATTTGTTGCTACTTGATAATATTTATATGCTTTAGTTGTCGCGTTATCCCGATAGGCAGCATCTGTTGCATTTGCAGCTTGAATATAATCGATAAATGTATTTGGCTTGACTGTTTTTGCTTCAATCAATGACGTAAAATCGCACGCCAACTTATTTTGCGCAATAAACCTGTCTATTGCATCTAACGTTTTGAAATAGTCGCCGCCATTGAAGTCATTGAACCGAACTATCTTCTTATATAATTGAGCAATCACATGGTTTTGGCTTTCCGTGTCTAAATGCAACAGCAGTTCTTGGTATTCGACAGGGAACACCTGCTTCTCTATGGATTCTTTTAATTTCAATTGTGCTATTCTTTGCCATACACGCAGAATAACATCGCTCTTTCGAGTTAATTTATGCAAACAATGTATAATCTTATCGATAAGCGCATTGTCCATACATTGTATAACTTCTTCTAATACAGTGTCAAATTGTTTATTAGTCTCTGCATATTGATTTATGTCGTGGTCTTCTTCTCCGTTGATGCAGCCTTCAATATATTTTTTCAATGGAATTTGTCGAGCATCTTCAACATCGACACCATATACCAAAGCTGCAATTTCGCGTTGTGTTTGCAGATCATTGTTAATTATTGTTTGAATGCCATTCAGATAGTCGCCGGACAATATTTGTTCTACTGGATTTGCCAGAATATCCGTCTTCTTCAAACAGAACAATGCTATGTTTATCATCAAAATTTCGTTACACCACTCTTGTTTAAGAGCGACCATCTCATTGATATATGATATAATTTCCCTAACATTGGCATTAGGATTTACCAATCTGAATATCCGATTTATAGTTTCTTTCGCTTCATTTTCTGTTTCTCCAAATGCTTCAACAAACAGTTTGTTGAATATACTTCGATAGTCGGTAATAACAGGAGGAGCAACACGATAAACAATAGGGAAAGTTTTATTGATAAAATACTTGGTCAGTTGTTTCGTTTGTTCGTCGGTCTCATCTCCGAATGCACAAGCTAAATGTGTTTCATCGAAAGGAATAACAGCCCAAACATTTTCAAAACCGCTATCGGCGAAGAACGTATGGATAGAAGACCATAATTCTTTTACTTTTTCAGCGGGGAGACGATCCATGTTGTCAAAAACAAGGACTAATTTACGTTGTCCTTTTTCCTTGATAAAATCAGAAATGTCTTGCATCCATGTTTTGAACTCGTAAACCGTTGGTTCGTCTTCGCTCAAAGTCTCATAGCAAACGTCCTTTTCGACTTTATCTTGATAAATAGCTAACATATAACTCCATCCATATTTATGATCTTTGCTATATGCCCATTTCCAAACGCACAATGCAATAAGAACTGGCAGTGCAGCTATGATAATAGACAATAAAGAAAACCACCATGTTGTGGGTGTAGGTTTTACTGCATACGCAATAAATGTAAATATCGGAGTTAAAACTGCAACCAAAAATGCCGCAACCATACCATTACTGATAAGGGGATATTTTTCGGTTACGGTCTCCGTTTTACGGGCTAATAAATATTTCAGCTTTTCAGACCATGATACGGTTTTCGTACCTCCACCTTTGACTTTTATTGTTGCATTTCCAGATAGGATACCATCATCAATAAGTTTGCTTGTAAGCAATTCCAATATAGAGCGGCGTTGCAAGTCCTCTTGATGTCCCCATGCGTCATACTCAAAAAAGTAATAGTCGTCTGATAATTCACGTTCCAACATTTTAACCACGTTGGATTTTCCAGATCCCCAAATACCTTCGATGCCGATAATTCGAGGTAAAGTACATTCCTCATCCAATGAATCATTCTGACAAAAATGGCGAGCAATAGTTTTTGCCAACCTTTCTTGCGAACCTCCATCGAATTTGTCAATACCACACGGTTTATTTTGGATAAACCGCGGATATTGCTGTTTGGATTGTAGTTTTGTTTCCATATACGTAATTTATTGATTATACGAACTCCAAATAATTCTCCCGATTTACCACATGAAACTCGGCATAGGGATAGGCTTCTTGGAAGGCTTTCGGTGCGGCCGGCATTTTATTTCCCCACTTGAACTCCAAGGCGGTAAGACTGTCGGCACTCTCCTCAATCAGGTCGATTTCCTGTTTGTCGTAGGTGCGCCAGAAATAGAACTCCCTGTGCAGTCCCTCATTGAAGTTCGCTTTGCGCCGCTCTCCGATGATGTAGTTCTCCCACAGCGCACCGACATCCTGCCGAATGGCCAGCGGTGAGAAAGCCCCGATAATGGCATTGCGAATGCCGTTGTCGTAGAAGTACCACTTGCCAGCTTTTGTAACCTCCTTGCGTAGGTTACGCGAATAAGCCCCCAGACGATAGATAACGAAGACCTTTTCCAATAGGTCGAGGTATTTTTCAACGGTCGTCTTGCTCATGCCGAGTTGTTTACCTAACTCTTCGTAAGAAACTTCGCTGCCCAACTGAAAAGCTATCAATCGCAGTAGATCGCGCATCTTGCTCGAATTTTTTAAGCCGTCAATTGCTAAGATATCTTTAAGCAGGTATGCACCGACAATATCACGTAGGTAGTCTGTTTTACGTTCATAGTTCTCCATCATTACTACTTCGGGATAGGAACCGTAAATCAAGCGCGCTTCGAGGTTCTGGCGGGTTTCAAGTGCCGTTTCCGTCTGTGCGATTTCCCGTTGCGAGAATGGTGTAAGGAGAAATTGCGTACTGCGGCCGACCAACGGTTCACCAGTCTTATTCAGCAAATCGAATGACGAAGAACCACTTGCCAAGACACTTATTCCCGGTATTTCATCAACTATCAACTTCAGAATACTACCGATTTGTGGTATGTTCTGTGCCTCATCAATAGCCAGCAAATCAATACCATCCAATAAATGCCGATAATTGGCTATTGAGCGATTCTCCAATAGTGCTAATGTGTCGTAGTCTTCGCCGTTGAGCATCATCGTCCTACCTGAATAGTTGTCCACAATTTTACGCATCATTACCGTTTTACCAACACGGCGAGCACCAAAAATCAGTACTGCTTTATTGGGCGCGATTCGTGCTGTAATCTTCTCTTGAAGTATTCTATTTACTGTTTCCATACCTTATAAAATATAATGCAAAGATAATCATATTTTTTTAATTGGCGAATTTTACAAAAAAAACGGGCTATTAAATGGCGATTTTTACAACCACAATCTTATGGAAGTTGTTTCATTGTTTTTAGTAATGATATATGTTCATACTATGATGACTCAATAATTTACCAGACATACGTTTCTGAAATTTGTCCTTATAGGAATGAAAAACTCACATATATTGTGCTAATTAATATATAATTAAATGAAAATAAAAAGACAGGATACGAGTATTCCTGTCTTCTCATATGTAATGGATATTTTTTTATTTTCTCATCCGCTCCAACTCCTCATCACGCAACATTCTCTCGTTCAGTTTTTCCTGCATCCTGTCAATGAAATAGGTGCGGCTTTCGTTCTTCCGGCGTTTGATATCAGTGTAGAAGCGGTAGCAGTCTTTAGAATCAACCCCGAATATCTTATAGAGAAGTGGGGCGAGCTGTTTGAGCGGCATATTGCCGTTGTTGATGCAGCCCATCACGTCTATGCCGTAGATAAGTTCCACGAGGTCGATGGCATTGCCCGTCCATTGAAGAAGGCTGGCGGTGGTTTCTGTTGCGTTGTTGGCGGATATTAGTGGTGGCACTTGGGGCGTGGCAAGGAATTTCTGCATCTTTCTTACGAAAGACAGAGCCTTGCTGACGTAGGCGGCAATCTCTCTTTTTTCTTCTGACAGATTACGTACGGGATGGTGCTGCAACTCGATTTCGATGTAGGCAAGCGCGATGACGGTAAGGTTCATGTCCATGCCGCCGTTGCACAGTTCGATCACTTGGGTGGCGAAAGCCGTGTATGCCGTTTCCATATTGCAGTCGCCGGCTTCGTTTATCAGGCGGAAAAAGTCGGTTTCCGCCAGCAAGAAATAATTCATGGTTCTGTCAATTTTGAAAATTACACTTTGTTTTCTGCGTGCGCACATGAATATAATTGGCAAAAAACGCGGCAGAAAATAAAAAATCCAACACTCAATTTTACAAAGTGCTGGATTTCAGAGGTATAAAATTCAGTATTTTTTCACAAGGACAAATTATCTCCGACTTAAATTGTTTGTAATCGGAACATTTATTCTATTCCTGAAAATAGAAATGTATGCTTGCCGCACATTTTGGCTATCTTGCTTTTTTATCAAGGATATAGATAATGCGACATACACCGTTGGGATAGCTTTTCAAAGAGGAAAGCGTCCAGTGTTGCTCTGGCAGAGCCGACTTAAAAAAATGTCGTCCGCTTCCGGATATGAAAGGAACGGTGTATAGTATGATTTCATCCACAGCGTGCATCCGCAGCAGTCCGTTTATATAGTCTGCCGTGTCCGGTGTGGCTTCCGCGAGG
The DNA here is from genome assembly GCF_910574735.1 of Duncaniella muricolitica. NCBI lineage: Bacteria > Pseudomonadati > Bacteroidota > Bacteroidia > Bacteroidales > Muribaculaceae > Duncaniella > Duncaniella muricolitica. The sequence continues at coordinate 9,747 of NZ_CAJTCF010000037.1, forward strand.
TAACGGATGTTTGTGCAGTCTTTTCTCCATTCGTGCAGCATTGAAATGGAATAGTCCGGTGTCACACGGTAAAAGGCTTTCTTCCTGATTTCATCAAGACCGCAACGGTCAAGGCACAAATCCTGATGTGCTTTATCATATAACTCTGAAGAAAGACATCCGTCCATCGTCAGTACGGCGAGAATCTGAACTTTACCCATAATCGTTTCCTTTCGTTAGGCAAGGGTAAAAAAGTAGCGTGCAATTCACACTACCTTCAAGCGATGGCTCTGGTAAAGCCTTTACGGAGAGTACGTGAATGCACGCTATGCGTAAGCATAGCATAAGCATCACGCAATCGTCTCCGTAGTTCCAATTTACCAGATTTTCGCTTGAAACGCCTTGCGGTCTTATCCTATATGTTGGCGGCGAAAAGCTCCTGCCAATCGCCGTTTTTCTCAAATGTTATGCAAAGATAGCCAAATTCAGTGAATTACGGGCTATGATTGCTTGAATTTATATTTAAGTCCATACTCTTCAAGTTTGCTGTATAGTGTTGTCCTGCCTATGCCGAGCAGTTCTGCGGCGACACTCCGGTTGCCGTTTGCCTGTTTCAACGCACGCAATATCCGCTCCTTATCCTCCGCGTCATTGCGCAAGGCGAAGCTGACAGTAGAGGTCGGTTTCGTCACGGCAAGTTCCAGATGCTCTTTCATGACAACACCTTCCTGCGCCTGCAATACAGCACCCATAACTTTCTGCCGAAGTTCCCGCACGTTGCCCGGCCATGCGTGTGTCAGCAACGCTTTACGTGCTTCGGAACTGAACCCGCTCACGCTACAATCCAGCTCTCTGTTTGCCATATCACGGAAGAACTCTGCCAGCGGCATAATGTCTTCTTGACAGTCACGCAACGGAGGAACGGTTATCCCGAAGTCGTGCAGGCGGTACAGAAGATCCTGCCGAAAACGCTTTTCATTCACCGATACCTCCAAATCTTCATTGGTAGCAGCGATGATGCGGACATTGAAATTCCGGTCTGCCTTGTCTCCGACCGGGCGATACCGCCTCTCCTGTATGGCACGGAGCAACATCTGTTGGGTTTCCAACGCGAGGTTTCCTACCTCGTCCAGAAACAACGTGCCGCCTTCCGCCTCATGGAAATATCCTTTCTTGGCATTGTCCGCACCTGTAAATGCACCTTTGACGTGTCCGAAGAAAGCCGACGGTGCAAGCTCTTTGGAGAGTGAACCGCAGTCCACCGCCACAAATGGCTTGCCTGCACGTTTGCTCTTGTCATGCAACAGGTGGGCAATATGCTCCTTGCCCGTGCCGTTCTCACCAAATATCATCACGCTCATATCGGTGGCGGCTACCAGCCTTATGCGGTGCATGATTTTCTGAAAGGCGGAACCTTCACGGGCGAATATAGGCATACGGCGTTGTCCTGCCTGACGTTCTTTCAGTATGGAACGGATCAGGGGGACAAGTTTATCCTCCACAAGCTGTTTGGGAATATAGTCTATCGAGCCGAGTTTCATGCTTTCCACGGCGGTATTAACTTCGGCGTAGTCGGTCATAATGATGAAGGGCTGCATCTTTCCCTCCTTTCGCATCCAGCACAAAAGGTCTATGCCACTGCCGTCAGGCAGACGCAGGTCGGCAACCACGATATCATTATCTGTTGCCTGTTGCAGATGTTTCTTCGCGGTTGAGAGGTGGTAAGCCTTCATATTGCGGTAGCCCTCCCGTGACAGCATATTGCAGACATATTCGCAATACACGATGTTGTCTTCCACCACAATTATTTTTGTCTTATTCATCTTCGTATTTTCTCCTTTCCTCTTCTGCCAACCGTATTATTTCCACTCCCTTATCCAGCACGGCAGTCACGGCATGGCTTAACGCTTCACCATCCGGGAGAGCATCGCCACGAAGCAATCCGTAAAGTACATTCAGCGGTTGGTCGGCACGGAGCACCTCCCACGAACTGCGCAGGTGGTGGATCAGGGAATCCAGCTTTTGCAGGTCTTTTTCTTTTGCTGCATCCCGTACCGCCTGCATTTCCTTTTCTGTTTCAGTTATCAACTTTTCCAGCATGACGGCTTCATTGCCATAGGACAATAAGGCGGAAAAGTCCGGTTTCCCGTCCGGTGTCGCTTTTATGGCACACCTGTCGGAAACCTCCATCAGTTCCGATATGGAGAACGGTTTGAACAGGCATCCGGCAAAGCCTTTTGCCAATAGTTCCCCTTTGTTACAACTGCCCGAAGCGGTTGCCACAACCACCGGGATTGTTGGTGAATTGCCCACGTTGGACGAACGCAACAGTTCCAGCAATTCGAAACCGTTTATATCGGGCATATTCAAGTCTGTCAGCAACAGGCTGTATTCTTTCTGGCGTATCATTTCCATCAGTGCCGCAGCATCGGTGCAAGTGTCGCAGTGTATTCCTTCTTGGGAATACATCTCTTTCAGCATCAGAAGTAATACCTCATCATTGTCAATGGCGACAACATCATGGAATTTATTGTTATGATAAACAGGTGTATTGCTTGTATATCCAAGCTGTTCTTCAGCTTCCTGCATAGAAATTTCAACTGTGAAACGACTGCCTTTCCCTTTCTTGCTGTCTAAACGGATTGTTCCGCCAAGCATCGACACAATATTACGCATTATGGCAAGCCCAAGCCCGAAACCCTCCTTTGCGGCGGCATTTGATAGACGTTCAAACGCACCGAACGCTTGTTTCTGTTCCTCTTCTGTCATGCCTGTACCTGTATCTTCAACGACCAGTGTCAGAACTCCATTATCATATTCAGTAATCAAAGAAACACCGCCTTCTTCTGTGAACTTGACAGCGTTTGACAGCAGGTTATTCCCGATTTGTATTATTCGCTCTTTGTCGGTCAATACAATGGCATCGTGTCCAGTCTTCACGGACAAGGACAGCCCTTTGTTCACGGCAACAGGCATGAACTCCGTTTCAAGTGTGTGCGTGATTGCTGAAATCCGGCAGGGTGACAGACGGGGCTGTTCCTTGCCGTTGTCCAGGCGGAAGAAGTCAAGCAAAGTGTTAAGCATATCCCGCATACGGTCGGAGGATTGCAGTATGTTTTGGATATACTGCCCGGACTTATCCTCACACTGTTCTTTCCGTATCAGTCCGGCATAGCCTGTTATTGCTGTCAGCGGTGTGCGCAGTTCATGGGTGATAGTATGTACCGCCTTCTTCCTTGACGTTATCAGTGCCTCGTTCCGTTGTACGGATTGTTCCAGTTGCCTTATCAAATCAGTTGTCTTGTGCTTGTATTGTTTAATGCTTTTTGCATCACGATGTATGATGATGTAGGAAATTAACAACAATAGAAGAACGAATCCCATTAAACCGCCTACTTGCATAAATGACTTTTCACGCATGGCAACTATTTCGTTTTCCCGGCTTTGCAGTTCGGTTTGTACCTTTTCTTCTATTTGGCAAATCAATTCTTGCAGTTGTCTGTTAAGTTCTGCATTACGAGCTGCAAGGCTGTCGGCTTGTTCCGACAATTGGCGATCCTGCACTTTCTGTTCGCTGATTACGTTTCTATTGACCGAATGAAGGATAGTGGTTGATACTGCTGGAGTTACTTCCTTTTTTTTGCCGAATATGCCTAAGAAACCTTTTCGTTTTGGCTTTTTGGACTGTTCCTGCACACTTTTCTGTACAATAACCGGAATTTGATTGGCTATCTTCTTGTTAATAGATTGTTGTTCATCCATTAACCGGACTATCTGGAACATCTGTCGTTCCTTATCCTCTAAAAGACTGCGCACACTATCGATGCGCTCTGCTGGATAGGTGGCCTTGAAACGGCAGAGCATACTGTCCATTGCCATACGCCGTGCATGGTAATGCTCGATATCTTTATCGTTCCATTCCAGTATTGTTTCACCCAATAGAGAAAATTTTATCATTTGAATATTGATATTGTTTATTTCTTTTCGGAGCTCGTCTATTTTTTTATTGCCAAGTTCTAATGCTTCTATCTCCTGCCATTCATAGAGGCTATTATATGCCATACATCCGATAAGAATGGAGATAAGTATATATCCCAACCGTATTGCCTTATAGAAATTTCCTGACCGCTCCATTATTTTAATGACATTGATTTTTGGAACATGAATAAAAGTTTATCTTTTTCGTTCATGCGGATATTATCAGAATAACCGTCTTTTGTTATTTGATACCCACATGGCTTAACCATAAAAATGCCTAAGCCCTTAGTGTACGAACTTACTTCTGAGGCATAGTCTTTACTTGTATTTAATGGAACTTTCCCTTTAATATGACACCACTCATTATTACAACTGATGTCTTCAATCTCAGACATCAGTTTTTGCAAATCTGTAATAGCTTTGGAACTCGCTACTTGGGGTATCTGCAACTCAAAACAGAGCATCGGTTCGAGAATGTCCACACCTGACTGTTGCAAAGCCAGCCTGAAGACATAAGGGGTCAGCTGTCTGAAATCAGCAGGTGTACTTACCGGGCTATAATACTCGGCTTGAGTAAAAGTTACTTTCAGATCTGTCACTTCCCATCCATGTAAACCAGATTGGCAAGACATACGAATCCCTTCAAAAACGGCATTTTGAAAAGAATGGTTCAGATAACCATAGGAGATGTCACTTTCGATTTGCAACCCTGCCCCTAACGGTAAGGGTTCAAGAGTCAGCCCTATTGTGGCCCAGTAAGGGTTGGGTGGTACTTCGATCTGAATAATCTTATTGACCTTTTTTATAGGTCGTTCTTTGTAGATAGTCTTGATCTCATCAAAATGGACCTTTACGGAAAATCGTTCTTCCAGCAATGTCTGTATGATTTCCTTTTGGGTCAAACCATATAACGAGATTTCCAATTCATCACTATATGAGTTTATGGAAAAGGACAAAGACGGGTCTTCAATCCACAATGTATTCAGAGCGGATATCACCTTGCTTCTCTCTTCGGGCTTATTTGGCCGGACGGAGGATTTGAGAGCGGGATGCTGATGAGATAATCCTTGAATCAAACAAGGTTTAGCACCTAAATAATCTCCGATTCGAAAATCTTCTATATCTTCTACAATCGCGATATCATTGGCACCCACTTCATCAACATTTATCTCTCTGCCCTGATAAATAGTCTTTAGATTTTTAATCTTGATGAATTTTTCCGAATCGTTGATTCTTACAACGTCTCGAAGTCTCAGACTTCCGTCAATTATTTTAAGAAAACTTCTTTTATGCCCTTTGGGGTCATGCTCTATCTTATAGAGATAAGCTGAAAGTCTGTTTGAGACTGATGCCGGAGGAAGTATAAAAGAAGAAATGGCGTCCAACAACTCATTGATACCGATATTGAACATTGCTGATCCATGTAGCACCGGATAGACTTTGGCTTTTGCCACAAGAGCGATTATCGTATTCCAATAATCAGCCGGTGAAATTTCGCTATCCGCCAAATATCGTTCTAATATATCGTCGTCATGGTTGCATACAAATTCTTTGTATTCTTCCTTTATATATGTTTGGGAGCAAACCGGATAAACCGATCCATCGACAACAGTTTGCATAAACAGGACATCTTGCGACAGATTTGTTTTTATATCCATATACAAACGCTCCAAATTCACACCGGCACGGTCAATCTTATTGATAAATATAATTGTCGGGATTTGCAGCTTTTGTAAAGTACTGAACAGCAACTTTGTCTGCGCTTGTATGCCTTCCTTTGCGGATAAGATGAGGACTGCTCCATCAAGCATTTTGAATGTCCGCTCCACTTCCGCAATAAAATCCATGTGTCCCGGAGTGTCAATGATATTGCATTTCACTCCATTCCAGATAATAGATGTCGTAGAAGCCCGGACAGTAATTCCTCTACGTTTCTCTATATCCATAGAGTCCGTTATGGTGTCACCATTATCCACACGGCCGCACTTTTCCGTTGCTCCACTGGCAAACAGCAGATTCTCGGTTACGGAAGTTTTTCCTGCATCAATGTGAGCAAGAATTCCTAAATTTATAATATTCATTTGGATTAAGCAATAATATACTACAGTAGATGCATTGTCGAAACGCACCTTTTAATACCTCCTCGTAGCATATGAGAACTACAGGATTACTAACTCGTATTAATATGTATATTATTACTGCCGCATAACGATTACAAAATTACACAAAAAAATATATCTAACAAAAGTGGGAGGATTTTTTAACTTTTTACCATAGACATTTTATTAGGGAAGCGTAGGTTCAACTGGCAAGTACAAATAAGTAGAAATGTTTGAACAACACCGTTTTAGGAAGTTGAAAAATCAAGTTTCTCTCTCGGTATAGCGTTTATTTTGGCCAATATCTTCTTTAGTTTAGCATTTGTGTATTTCCCATTCGTGTTCTATTTAGCTCCTTATTATGAGTATGTAGCAAGTTACTTATCAAATTCAGCCTCTTTGAGGGTCAAATATGGTTTTGCAAATGGTGACTGACAAGACATAAACAAGGTCAGCAGGAATTTTTTACATAAATGGACATGAATGTATATAACCTAAAATAAGAATAAATTTTAATAAGGGCTGCCCAAAAAGAAAAAAATGCAGTTGCCATCCTATAGATACTTGCAGAAAGGATAAAATTTACTTTTAGACCTTTTGGGATAGCCCTTATTAATACTTCAGATAAAATTCCTTAGGTTATATTTTCAATCCTTTGGACCGGGTTTCCTCCTTGGCATACAGTCCCGGACGCCCGATTATGACATGGTTGGCAACGATACTATCCGCCGGACTGCGTATCTGCGGCGGTGCATTTTCGGGATATTGCGCCTGCCTGTTCCTCACATCTTCCGCTTCCGGCTTGAGCTGTTGCCCTTCATTCTCCTTTTCTGCGACTTCGGGCGTGGGTGGCGCAAGCTCCAGCTGAATTTTTCGGTCAAGGGCGGCAAGTTCGGACTTCAACTGCTTCAGCTCGTCCTCCTTCTTCCACACCTTACCCGCTATCTCCTGTAACTGCGGTATCTCCATCTCCAGCACCTCGTTCTTCGCCTTGTACTGGTCGATGATGGAGGGTATCCTCTCCATCGCGTTGAGGAAGTTGCGGGCGGCGGCCAACGGGTCAGCCATCGCCAGATGCCCGTTGTTGTAGGTGTACTTGTAGTTCCCCTCGACCACGAAGCGGTTGTCGGTGAACTCCAATCCCTCTTTGAGTATCCTTTCGCTCACCACCTTTATCGGAAAACCGTAAAGTTCACCGACCTGCGTGTACAACCCTCCGGTCGTGGCATTCTTGGCTATCTCCTGCAAACGCTTTCCGATGACCTTCTCATCGGCGGAATCCACTCCGTCCACCTTTATTATATTAAGGCGGTTGCCCTCCTTGTCGGTCTGCACCACCGACAGGAAGCGGTTCCAGTCCTCCGTCATGGCATCTATGAAAGCCGTGTTGTTGCGCAACTCGCCGGTCTTTGACTCCAGCTTGAACTCCGAATCACGCTTGCCCTTGTTGAACGACTTGCGTTCCCCTTCGAGCGATGCGATCCGCTTTTCCAGTTTCGCCTTGTCCAACAGGTCGGTATTGCCGGAGAGCAACGCCATGTATTCCGAGAAATTCATGCCCGATTTTTCGTCCATTGCCCCCTCGTCGATGGTACGCGCACCCATCGCACCGCTTTTGAGCTGGCTTATGAAAGTCTGCTTGCAGTGCAGGAGGTTGAACTTGTAGCTGTCCAGTGACTTCTCCACCGCGTAGATGATTACATCCACGTTGTTCCCGGCGAAATGTTTGGCAATCTCATTACCTGCCCTAACTCCGCGTCCGTCACGCTGTTGCAAGTCGGACGGTCGCCACGGCGTATCGAGATGATGGATAGCCACACACCGTTTCTGGGCGTTCACACCCGTTCCGAGCATAGAGGTAGAGCCGAACAGCACACGCACCGTCCCGGCGTTCATGGCGTCTATCACCGCCTTCCGCGCCTTGTCGGTCTTGCACTCCTGAATGAAGCGCACCTCGCTTGGCGGTATACCGTAGTCCTCCGTCAGTTTGCGCTTGATTTCCGAATAGACGTTCCACCCGTCGCCCGGCTGGTATGTCCCCAAATCAGAGAAAACGAACTGCGTGCCTTTCTGGGCGTCGTATTTTTGATAATACTCCGCGATCATCTTGGCACAGTGACTCGCTTTGTTGTCGGGATGATCTTCGTAATTCGGGTCTATCATGCGCATGTCGAGTGCCATTTTCCGGGCATAGTCCGTGGCGATGAGCATCTTCGCCTTTTCTTCCGTTTCCGAAAGCGGCAGCCTGCCCAACAAGGTGGCATCGCCCGTCTTGGCGAACTGCATCAGTTTCTGTATGAAGTCCTCCTGTTCCGGCGTGGGCGGTATATGGTGCAGTATCTCGTTCTTGGCAGGACGGTCAACGCCCACATCCTCCGCCGTGCGGTAGTCCGTGATTTCATTATAGAAGGCGGCAAGCTCCGGCACTTTGATGAAGTAGCGGAAACGCTCCTTCTGGACCACATTGTTCGTCACGTTAAATTCAAAATCCGTCGTCTTCTTGGCAAATATCGCCGCCCAAGCGTCGAAACACCTTATGTCCTGCCGTTCCAGCTCCTTCGGGCGCAGGTACTTGAACAGCAGGTACAATTCAGTCAGTGAGTTGCTGATAGTCGTGCCGGAGAGGAAGGTCGCACCCAAGTCTTTTCCTGTGCGCTCCTGTATGGTGCGTATGGCAAAGAGCATGTTAAGTGCCTTCTGGCTTCCCTCGCTGTTTCCCAATCCCGCCACACGGTCGTGGCGCGTGTTGAAAGTCAGATTCTTGAACTGGTGGCTCTCATCTATGAAGATGTGGTCGATGCCCATCTGCTTGAAATCCACCACGTCGTCCGTGCGTGACTTTATGGCGTGTTCCACCTTCTCCAGCTTCGCTTCAAGGTTGTGCTTGCGCTTCTCCAATCCTTTCAGCATCGCCCGCGACACGTTCTTTCCCTGCTGCCGTAGCACTTCGAGGTTTTCCTCCACCGTGTCAAGCTCTGCTTGCAGGATGCGCTGCTGCAATTCCGGCGACTGCGGTATCTTGCCGAACTGGTCGTGCGACATGATGACGCAATCGTAGTCGTTGTTCTTTATATTATTGAAGAAGCGCACACGGTTGGCGGTCGAAAAGTCCTTCTCCGAAGCGTACAGAATACGTGCGTTGGGATATGCCGCCTGATAGGTGGCTGCAATCTCCGCAACGTTGGCTTTCAGCCCGATAATCATCGGCTTGTGTGCCAAATTCAGACGCTTCATCTCATGCGCGGCGATGCACATTATCAGCGTCTTACCGGTTCCCACCTCGTGGTCGCAAATTCCGCCGCCGTTCTGTTTCAACATCCAGACGCAATCCATCTGTGAGGGATAGACGCTCTTGATACCCCGGCTTGCCAGCCCTTTCAGGTTGAGGTCGGGAAAGGTCTGATGGGAGCCGTCGTAGCGCGGGCGCACGAAACAGTTGAACTTGCGGTTATACATCGTCACAAGCCGCTCCTTGAACTGCGGCGACTGCTCTTCGAGCCATTCGGAGAAGCCGTTTCGTATCTCGTCAATCTTGGCGTTGGCGAGTTGTATTCCCTCGCTGTCGCGCATCTTGATGTCGTTGCCATGCTCGTCCTTGCCGATGGACTTCATCATGTCAGGGCAGGTGTTGTGCAGGGCGTGTTTTAGGAGGTGCATACCGTCATAGTTCCGGTAATACCCCTTCACCAGAAACTCGTCCGTGATTTTCATGGTGCGGTAGCCGCACACCACCGAAAACTCGTCCATGCTTGCGGAATAGGCGATTTTCACCTCCGTGTCGAACAGCCGGCTCATGTAGGCGGCATAGACACCCGTCGGAATCCAGCGTTCCCCGAAATTGAAGTCCAGATCCTCGAAGGCGATGCGCTGCGGCTCGGCATCTTTCAGAGCCTCCAACGCCTGCTTCACCTCCGGCATACGCTCATTTTCGGGATTGTCACCCATCCATGCCTCTATGCGTTCCGCTTTCTCTATGACATTTCCGGCGATGAAACGGTCTTTGATTTCGTAACCGGTCACGAGCGGATTGTAGTAGATGCGCCCTTGCAGGGCAGTGAGCAAATCCTCCGCCGTGCTGTCGGTTATCTCCCGCATATAGTCGAGATTGACCGTACCATATTTGTTGAGCGACGCAGACAGGGCTTCTTCGGGAGAGCCTACGTTGGCATGGCTCTCCACCGCGAAGGAAACAGGATGCTCGAAGATGTCCGCCTTGACGAACTTTCCGTTTTCCATCCGTTCCAGCGAAAGGATGTCGCGCCCGCCCGCATCCATCATCACTAACTTCACGTTCTGCTTGGCGTTGAGGTTGCCGTAGCGCATGACAAACTCATCGTAACAGGTATTCAGATGCTCTCGCCACGGAACATTTGCCTCGCGCCGGAGCGATTCATAACGGTACAGACGCTCGTAGGCGTCACGCAGCGACACATACAACAACGCCTTTTCCTTCTGGTATCCTTTCAGGTCGAGCGGCTGGAATGTCGCCCCGTATGGCGTGATGTCTTTCAGGTAGCCGATGTTATGACGCCCCCGGTCAGCCACCAGCGACCCTTCGCGCAGGTGCATCTCCGGCGTGCGGTGGTAGGCACGCGGAGAAAGGTCCACGACTTCCTCCTTCGGCTTTTCCGCTTCGATGTCGGGGAAAAGGAAAGTCCCCACCGCTTCCGATGGGGTATCTGTAACGGCAGGTGCGGCGACTGCCTCCGGCTGTGTTTCCTCCTGTCGTGGCTGCTCACGGGAAGTTTCCGGCACGGCTTTCACTTCCGTCTTTTCCGCCACTTGTTTCTCGTTATGCTGCCTTGCCAGTTCCCGAAGTTCTTTCCTACGCTCCGGCGTCAAACCCATCATCATTTCATAGAAACCGTTGATGGGAGGATTGGTATCCCAGTCCAGTGTGGCATAGATGTCGTCCGGGTCGGCAGGCTTGGCGGTGTTCTCCGCTTTCACCTCCTTATTCTCCATTGCGGGTTTTGCAGTTGGAGCTGTCGGTGTAACCGTGACTTTCGGTTTGGGCGGAGTGGACTTTGCCGTAACTGCCTTTTTCACCGTCTTTTTCTTTTTGGAGGTTTTCGGTTGGCTGACCTCTTCCGTCATCCCCCAGAGGTCAAGCAGGGTGAGCTGCACGCCTGCGGAATATTGCGGGCGCGGTTCTATCTCCGGCTTTTCATCTGCGGGTTGCGGCTTTTCTGTCGGAGTTTCCACCGTCTGCGCCGAGGATACTGTTTCCAATTTTATGGCAGGACGCTCTACTTTATTTTGAACGGCAACTTTTTCTTCCGTTCCTGCCTGCCGGATTGAACCCGAATACAAGCGCATGGCAAGCCTGTAATGGAAATCCTCGTCGAGCATACGGCGCAAATCCCCGGCGATGCCTGCTGCCTTGCCCTCGTGCAGATAAACCATAGCGGGCTTCCCGTAGGGGTCTGTGTCAAGTTTCGCCATCGTATGCACGATGCGTTCCGGGTGGTGGATGAAATAGGCGTTGTCGGTCAGGGCGGTTTTCGTGTCCGTCTGTATCACGGTCATCAGCCGCTCGTCCTGCGACATTTCCTTCTTGCTGAGGTTCTTTTGCAGGACAATCAGGTCACTGCCCACCTCCGTGCCCGCGTTGTCCGTGAACAGGTTGTTGGGCAGGCGTATCGCGGATACCAGATTGGCCTGACTGAACAGCTCGTTACGCACGGAGGTCTTGGTGCTATTCAATACCCCTTGCGAGGTGATGAACGCCACGATACCGCCGTCACGCACGGCATCCAGTCCTTTGAGAAAGAAATAGTTGTGGATGGTTTTCTGGGCGGAGCGTCTGCCGAAAGAGTCGCTCCGCTGAAACTCCGCGTCGAACACGGCAATGTCACCGAACGGAATGTTGGACACCGCCAAGTCGAAATAATTGTTGAACGGTCTTTCGATTTTCTCAAAACCGCAGGTGCGCATTTTCTGGTCGGGATAGAGATGCCTCAAGATTGTACCCGTGAGCAGATCCTTCTCGAAAGCCATCACATCCGCATTGGGGCTGTGCCGCAGCATGGAATCCACGAACACGCCGACACCTGCCGACGGTTCGAGCATACGGGCGGGGCGGACGCTGTAATCTGCCAGCACGTCCGCGATGGTGTCGGTTATCTCTTTGGGGGTGTAGAAAGCGGTCAGCACGGACGCTTTCAGCGAATCCACAAACCGCTTGTACTCTGTTTCGTCCTTGCTGTTCTCACGGATAAGCCTGTGCAGCTCCACCGTCGGGGCGAACAGTTCGAGGTCGGATTTCGCCCACCGGACGGCATCCGTCAGTTCCTTTGCAGGGTTGAGGATACATTTCAGACCGCCGAAACCGCAGTACCTTTGAAGTATGGCACGCTCTTCGGTTGTCGCTGTCCTATTTTCCCTGTCAAGGATGAATGCCGTCCGTATCGCCTCGATGTTGTCCCGCAGTTTCTGTTTGCGGTTAAACGCCATATTCGTCTAAGTAAAGGACGGTTGCTCCCGTCAGCTCCGTGTAGAGCAGGTCGTAATCGGAAGACAGGGCGAAATTGTCATCCGAGAGGTCATAGACGGAGAACACGTTGCCGACAAGCGGCAGCAGTTTCAGGACAAAGGCTTCACGCTTCTCTTCCGGCACTTCATCGGCAAACTCGTTTTCCACGACTTCGCGGAGGATGGCGTAACGGGAATAATGCAGCCCGCGCAGCAGCGTGTCCATCGCCAGTTCCTGCGCACCATCGGCGGGATAGCCTTCAAGCCGTGCCCTCTCATACGTTTCGGCGGCACGGTCGGCCCGTTCCCGTATGAAAGCGGTGTCGTCAGCCTGTTCAAACTTGTTCGTGCGGAGATAGTCCAGCAGGTACAGACCGTAATAGGAAAAGTCGGTCTGACCCTCGTTTTTCTTCTTGTTGTTCATTACTTTGGATTTAGCGGATTGATAATTAACGGGATAATCGGTTGGAAAAAGGAAGAAAAAGGCACTCGGTATCCCTCCGAGTGCCACCACTAAATCCAAAGTATGAGTGTAATCCGGTATCGAAGAACAATTCATTACTCTGAACAAGTGGCAAAGTTAATACTATTTCTTCCGTCCTGAAAATTTCTTGTCCTTTTTAGCCTCCGGGAACACAAAAGTCGTGTTATATTCCCCGTCAAAGGCGACAACAGCATCGAAACTCTTGCCCTGTTTGCTCTTGAACCCTTTGAGCAGCTTGGTATGCCCTTCGGTGAGCAGGTCTTTGATTTCATCGTCGGACAGGGTGCGTCCCGCTTTCAGCCGGAACACGGGCAGTCCGCACTCCGTGTTGTCGCAGCGTACCACCTTGCCGTAGAACCGCATCCTGCCCGTGCCACACTTGGGACACGCGCAGCCGGAGTCACGGCTGCCGAAGAGCTTGTCGCACGAGATCAGTTCGGAGGTTATCTCACGTGTGTACGCCTCTATCTCCTTGCGGAAGGTGTCGTCGGACAGTTCCCCGCGCTCGATACGCGCCAGCTCCTTTTCCCATTCGCCCGTCATGGCAACATCGGCGATGCGCATCGTCTTGACGACGGAATTGAGGGCAAGTCCTTTTTCGGTGGGAACAAGCGACTTCTTGCAGCGTTCCATGTAACCGCGCTTGAAAAGCGTTTCGATGATGGAGGCGCGTGTGGCGGGAGTACCGATGCCACAGTCCTTCATCGCCTGCCGCAGTGCGTCGTCCTCAATTTCCTTGCCCGCCGTTTCCATTGCCGAGAGCAGGGTGGCTTCGGTATGCAGCGGCTTGGGTTTGGTCTTTCCTTCGGTAATGGACGAGCCTTTCGGTGTCAGCGTGTCGCCTTCCTGCCAGCCGGGGATGGTAATTTCCTCTTTTTCCTCGCCATAGACGGCACGCCATCCGGTTTGCTTCACGACGCTGCCTTTTACGGTAAACTCCACTCCGGCACATTCCGCCGTGACAGTGGTCACATCCTTGACGCATTTCTCAGAGAATGCCTCGACCATGCGCCCGGCAATCATCTGATAGATGGTATTGTCCTCTTTGGAGAGGAAGAGCGGTTTCTCACCCGTGACGAGCAGGGCATGGTGGTCTGTCACCTTGCCGTCGTCCACGCTGCGGCGTGTCGGGGCGGCTTTTGCCCGCACCTTGTCTTTCCATTCGGGCTGTGTGCCGATGAAAGCGAGCAGTTTGGGAATTTCGGCAAACACGTCTTCGGGGATGTAGCGGCTTCCCGTTCTCGGATAGGTTATCAACTTCTTTTCGTAGAGTTTCTGCGCGATTTCAAGCGTCTGTTCCGCCGTGAAGCCGTGCTTGGCGTTGGCTTCTTTCTGGAGCGTGGTCAGGTCGTAGAGCAAGGGAGTTTCCTCCGTCTTCTCCTTGCGCTCGGCTTTCGTGACAGTGGCGCAACCTGCCGCCTTTACCTTATTATATAGTTCCATCGCCGGTTCTTTCTCTTTCCATTTCTCGGAGGATGAGAATTTCACGACTTCGCCGTCGCAACCGTCCGTTGCGATATGGAGCTGCCAGAATGCTTCGGACGTAAAGCGGCGGTTCTCCCAGTAGCGTTCACATACCATAGCCAACGTTGGTGTCTGCACCCGCCCCACGGAATACGTGCCGTGTCCGGCGGCGATGGATAACGCCTGTGTGCCGTTGATGCCCACGAGCCAGTCGGATTCGCTCCGCGCTTTGGCGGCGAGGTAGAGGTTGTCGTATTTGCTGCCGTCTTCGAGTTTCCGCAGTCCCTCGCGGATAGCTTTGTCGGTGAGAGAGCTGATCCACAGGCGCACGAAAGGAGTGGTGCAACCCGTATAGTGGTAGAGGTAGCGGAAGATAAGCTCTCCCTCGCGTCCGGCATCGGTCGCCACGATGATATGTTCGCTTGTGTCGAACAGTCTTTTGATGACTTTTATCTGCGACACCACGCCGCTGTCGGGCTTGTAACCTTTCTCCGTCCTGACCTGACGGGGGACGAGCGTGAATGTGTCGGGAATAATCGGGAGGTTGTCACGGACAAATCCGCGCACGCCGTAGCCGTCGGGCATGGCAAGCTGAACGAGGTGTCCGAATGCACATGTCACGGCATAACCGCCTCCCTCGAAATATCCTTCCTCTCTCTTTGTCGCGCCCACGATGCGGGCGATTTCACGTGCCACGGAGGGCTTTTCTGCAATGATTGTCTTCATGTCTTCTTCTTTTTTGTTGATACTTTGGATTTTATTTTGGATTCAGTGGCGGACACGGGATTACATTTTCATGCCCTTGCCCGTTTTCTTCTGCGGCTTCTCCTGCTGCTGTTGCTGGCGGGCGTCCTTCGGGTTGGTCTGACCTTTCTGCAACGGCTCTCTCAGATTCTTTGTAGCCTCGTTGGTCTTGCCATCGTTGTTCACCGCCACCTGCGTGCGGCTCTCGTTGGACGGAGCAACCTGCTGTGCATTGTCAGGGTTCGTGTCGTAGCGGTACGGGCGTCCCTTCTCCGGGTTGAACTTGATATACATCGTGGCATGGAAGCCCTGCTTGTCGGTCACGTTCTCCAGCTTCACGGCTTTACCCGCCACATAGTCGGCTTTCTGCTGGTCGGTGAAGCTCACGCCGCTCCATTTGCTGATGGGGCGGATGCTGCCGTCCTCGTTCGTCCACGTGTTGCGGCGTTGCTCCTTCTTGGTCTGTGCGGCATTTTCCCCGCCCTGCGCCTGACTTTTCGATGTGTCGCCTTTGGTTTCCTGTGTCTGTGCGGTACGGGGCGACTTGCCGGTTCCCGGCACGAACTCCACGCCGCGCTGCTCCACGTTCACTTGCAGGGTGGTGACGAACTTTCTGCCGTCGTTGCGCTCGATGAGCTTGTCGCGTACGGGCAGTCCGGCGCGGAGCATGTCCCGCTCCTGCGTGGTGATTTCCGTCTTGCCGATGCGCTCCGGGATGCGCACCCTGCTTGCCGGAATGTCCGTGATTTCATTCGTCTTGCGGTCGATGCTGATGTAGGAGGGGATGATCTCGCCCGTTTCCCTGTCCACAATGTCCACGACCCTACCGAGATTGCCCGTTTCGCGGAGGTTCTTCCGGTCATTGTCGGAGAATTTGTGTTCCTTGTACTCATCCAGCTTCTGCTCCTTGCGGATGAAGTGCGGCACGAGGCTGATGTTTCCCTCACCGTCCTTCTTGAAGGAGAGGCGGGCGTCCAGCTCGAATGATTCGCCGCCGAAGGTCGGTTTGACCTTTACCAAGTCGGACTTGCCATAGTTGAGCATCTTCGTAAGGTCGCCGGACTTTTCAAGGTTGTCCCGCTTTACGCCCCATCTGTCCTCCAGCTCCTGCCAGTTGATTTTACTCTCGTCGATGGGCTGGTAGCCACGTTTGCCCTGCATCTGTTCGGATTTGTCCTGTTGCTGTTCTTTCCGTTGTTCCATGTTCTCCTGTTTTTGAGGTTCTTGTTTCTCTGTCTGTTGTGCTGCCATCTCTTCCTGCACCTTCTTCTCATAGTCGGAGGTGTCCACCTTGTGAGGGGCGAGCAGCTCCTTGTTCGCTTCGGGGTCTTTCAGCAGTTGCTTCATCACCTCTAAGAGATTTTCAGCTTGGTCTGCCGCAATGCGGTAGAAACCGAAGCGGCTGGGTTCCTTGCACTGCCGGAAGAAGTTCTTGAAGAAGTTGTCCAGCACGTCGCCATGTCGGTCGAATTGCAGGAAACTCTGCGCGTTCTCCGCTTTTGCGGGGGTGCGCTTGGGTGTGCCGTCCGCGTTCAGCCCGGCTACCACGCTGATCTCGCCTGTCTTCTCGTCACGGACTACCAGCACGTCCTTTTCGTCTTTTTTCTTTGCCATCTGAAAAATGTTTTAATGGGTTATTTATGAAAGAAATTATGGATACGAGCCTTGTAGAAGGCTATATCTTCCTTTTTGAAGTCCTTGATATGGTTGGAAAGGAATGTCAGCACGTCCTCCTCGCTGTAATAGGTCTTCTTGCCCAGCGTCTTGTAGGGCAATGCGCCTACGCTGCGGTAGCGTTGGAGGGTGCGTTTGCTTATCTGGAGCAACATGCACAAATCCTGATTGTCGAAAAGGCGGATGCTTTCCGTGATAGTGGGCTGTTTCCCCTCAGCCTTCATCGCCAGCAGCAGTTCGTCCTGACGGTCGAGCCGTTCCATCAGCTTCTGCATCCAGCCCTCGAAGTTGTTTCGTGTGAGCAGTTCCATGACCTATGTCCTCCTTCCTTTTGGTTTGCCGCCCGTGCGCAGCGTGTGGTTGTGGAACAGGGTGTCTATTGTCCCTTCCTCGTTCCTTACTGTGTTGTCCTCCAATAGCCGCAGTATCTCGGAAAGGCGGTAGCGGCAGCTTCCGCGTACCACCACATACTCGATACGGTGGTCGGTGCGCATACGCTGCATGGTGCGCTTGCTCACGTTGAGCATCTTCGCCGCCTGTGCCGTGTCAAGCAGCTTGTCTTCGGTTTCCCGCTTCCGTTTCTTCTCGTCCCTTGCCTCGCGGATGTACCCTGCGATGTTCGCAATCTGCGCCATCATCTCCTTGTAGGCGGAACTTTCCATTGTTATCACTTTCATGTTCAGTCCTTTCTTTTTGTTTCTGCGACAAAATTCGGCAATAAACAAAAGGGGCTTTAACAACTCACTACGTGACTCACGTAAGATTTTTGCGGAAGATGGCTCCGTAACCCGGTCAAACGGCGCAACAGGCAGCCTTTCAGCGGAAAACGATACGTCTTGTATGCCGTTTCGTTACCTTTGCGGCAAACTCTAAATGACATGAATATGGAAATAGTATCTATCGAGAAAAAGACTTTCGAGATGATGGTGGCGGCATTCGGCGCACTCTCGGAGAAGGTCGCCGCCCTGAGGCGCAAAAGCGACACGGGGCGCATGGAAAGATGGCTCACGGGCGAGGAGGTCTGCGGGCAGTTGAGAATAAGCCCGCGCACGTTGCAGACGCTGCGTGACAGGCGGCTTATCGGCTACTCGCAGATAAACCGCAGGTTCTATTACAAGCCAGAGGAGGTGAAGCGGCTGATACCGCTTGTCGGCACGCTCTATCCGCACGGCAGATGATTTGATTTATTCACCCACTGAATCCGAAGTTATGATGAACGAGAACAACGATGTTTTTACGATGGAAGACGAGCCGATAGCCTCTGTGGTGCAGGATATGCGCAAAGGCTCGAAATGGCTGTCCGCATTTCTGGAAAGCTACCGTCCTCCGCTGGACGGGGAACGTTACCTGACGGACGGCGAGGTGTCGGAACTGCTCCGTGTGAGCCGGCGCACCTTGCAGGAATACCGCAACAACCGCGTGTTGCCCTTCATACTTTTGGGAGGGAAGGTGCTTTACCCGGAAACGGGGCTGCGCGGGGTACTGGAAGCGAACTACCGCAAGCCGCTGGAGTGAGGCGGTTTCATGAAAAAGTAAACGGGTGACACCTTTTGTGGTGCTACCCGTTTACTTGTCTTATGGGGTATGTGCAATCAGCAATACCCGGCTTTTCCGTTCTGTATGAACATCACGTATGTCTGCCGTTTCTCTTGTGAGAGTGCCTTTCCCACCAGCCATGTGCGGAACAGGTGGGTGTTGTAGGTATTCACCCTGAAAGCGACCGGGATGATGATTTCAAGGGCGTACACGTCCGCGTGCAGCCCGTTTTCAAGCTGCATGTAGCGGCACACCTCGTAGTCGTTCAGCACGTCCGACTTGCGGACGGCTCTGATGGCGGCGTTCACTGCCGGGACGGTCGTATGGAACAATCCGGCTATTTCGGTGGCGGTCATCCACACGTCGTTACCGGTTACGCTGACTGCCTTGTCCTCGATGATGATTGTGTCACGTTTCATGGCTTTTCTTTTTAGATGGTGCAACCTGCAAATTCCTCGACGCCGTTCAATCTTGCGGCAAGGTTCTCCATGTCCTGATTGAGCTTCTCTTTGGTTATCTTTGCGTAAATCTGCGTCGTCTTTATGCTCTTGTGTCCGAGCATGGAGCTGACCGTTTCGATGGGAACACCGTTGGAGAGGAATATCGTCGTGGCTGCCGTGTGGCGGCTCTGATGCCACGTGATATGCTTGGTGATGCCGCAACGCTTGGCGACGGCACGGATACCGGCAAGGCACGTGTTATAATGCGGAACGGGAAATATCCTGCCGTCCCCGCACAGTCCCCGGTATT
This sequence comes from Duncaniella muricolitica, assembly GCF_910574735.1. Taxonomy (NCBI): domain Bacteria; kingdom Pseudomonadati; phylum Bacteroidota; class Bacteroidia; order Bacteroidales; family Muribaculaceae; genus Duncaniella; species Duncaniella muricolitica. The sequence goes on from NZ_CAJTCF010000037.1 coordinate 28,929, forward strand.
TGCCGATTATGCGGTTGGCGATGTCGAGCAGGCGGATGTTGGACACCACGCCCGTTTTCTGGCGGTTGATGTTTATCCACTCGTGTTCGTCGAAGTAGGTGCGGATATTCTCTTCCGTAAGGTTGCGCATATCCGCGAACGACAGCCCCGTGAAGGCGCAGAACAGGTAGAGGTCGCGGTACAATTCCTGTTTGGCGTTTTTCAGTTTCCCCTCCATCAGCAGGCGGATCTCATCTTTGGTCAGGAAACTGCGTGTTGTTTCCTCCTTCTTGATTTCATACTCGCGGAACGGGTCGCGCGTCAGCCACTCGTTGTTGATGGCGATGAATACCATCGTCCGTAACGGGCAGACGTACAGCCACACGGTATTGGTGCAGCAGTGCTTGTCCGTGCGCAGGAACATCTCGAAGTCGGAGATGAAAGCCGGGGTAAGCTCTTTTAGGGCGATGTCCTTCACATGGTAGCGGATGTCGAGGAACTCTTGCATGTGCTTGTAAACGGTGCGGTACTTCAGCAGCGTGCCTTTGGCTTTCATGCCTGCCTCCACCTGCTTCTCGTAGTCCTCGTTGTGCTGGCGGAACACCTGCATCAGCGTGTGGTAGCGGTGTTCCAGTCCGAGAAAGGCGTTCTTCACCTTCTCCGCCGTGACGAAGTTGTCACGCTCCATGATTTCCTGATAATGCCTGTTGATGCGTACCCGCATCTTGTCAAGCATACGGTTCGTTTCGAGTGCCGCCGTGCTTCTGCCCGTGACACGTCCACCTTTGGTGTCCCACAGTTTCGGATCGACAGTCAGTTTGCAGCTGAACTGTGTCTGGCTGCCGTCCACCGTGATGCGTCCCATGACGGGAACTGTCCCGTCCTTTTTCACTACCTGACGCTTGAGGTAGTAGATTACTGAAAATGTACTCTTCATTGTCCTTAATTTTTGGGTTTCAAAATTAGTTGGTGAAGAGTCCGGTGTTGGTACGCAAAACGGGGAGGAACGGCGCAATCTTTTTCCGTAACCTGATTTTTCGCATGAGTTATGGATAACTCACTATTCCTTAGAGCCTTGTTTCGCTATTCGTACCCGTTTGTCGCATTTTCGGGCATGGTTACGAACAAGTAACGTAGCGGCGTCAGGATTTGGCTTCGGCAGGGATTGTAATGGCTTCACGGATTATCGCCACTTCAACCAAAACCCTTGTAACTCAATTCTATCACTATATCTTTCCGCATTTCACTTTTTTGTAGTAACTTTGCCCCTTCAAAATGCAATTTATGAGAAAGAGTGTATTGAAGTATCTTACAGTTATCCTCGGATTTTATATCTTGTCGCTGGGGGTTGTATTGTTTGTCAAGTCATCGTTAGGCACCACCCCAATTTCATGTATCAACTATGTGTTGTCGCTCCATACCCCTTTGACACTCGGGTCGGCGACGTTTTTATTCAATGTCGTGCTGATACTTATCGAACTGATGCTGATACGAGGCATCGGCACTAAGCGCGACAGAATAGAGATACTCCTTCAGGTGCCATTTTCGGCTCTGCTCGGGTTGTTTATGGATATTAACATGCGTCTTCTTGGGCCGATTGAGGTAGACAGTTATCCTATGGCTGTCGGGTTTGTCCTGGCCGGTTGCATCACGCAGGCACTCGGAGTGGTGCTCGAACTGAAGCCCAATGTGGCGATAATGAGTGCCGAGGGGGTCGTTAAATACTCCTCCCGCCGCTGGAACCGTGACTTCGGACGGATGAAGGTGGCGTTTGACATTACGCTTGTCACGATGGCCGCCATGCTGTCGTTTGCGTTGGCCGGACATATCGAGGGCCTCCGAGAAGGCACGGTCGTGGCTGCCGTATGTACAGGCTTTATTGTCTCGGCTATGATAAGGTATATATTCACACCGGCAAGAGTCCACCGTGCCACTTCCGCCCTGTGTGGCTCGCATTGAAATAATCAGGCGTTTTGAAATTTATGGATAATAAAGTAAACGCAGGTGGCAATATCTATCTGCAGTTGTTTGCGACGTTTTTCAAGATTGGCGCGTTTACATTCGGAGGCGGATGGGCCATGCTCTCACTTATAGAGAAAGAGATTGTCGACAAGCGAGGCTGGATTGACCGGACCGAATATCTCGATCTTATAGCTGTGTCACAGTCTTTGCCCGGTATTTTGGCCGTGAATGTCTCGGTGGCTGTCGGCGATAAGTTGCGCGGCATGAAGGGTGCGGTCACGGCATCGCTCGGCACCATACTTCCGTCGTTCATGATAATCCTGTGTATAGCCATATTCCTGACTCCCGATCTGATCAAAGAAAACGAGACTCTCTCGGCTGTATTCAAGGGGATACGTCCGGCTGTCGTGGCTCTGATAGTGGCTCCGGTCATATCGTCGGCGCGCTCGGCAGGCATCGGATGGCGCACGGTGATCATACCTGTAGCCGTGGCTCTGCTCATATGGTCGAAACTCCCGATAGTGTCAAGCCCGATACTCTATATCTTGCTCGGCGGAATCGGTGGATGGTGGTGGCTGTCACGTCATCAGAGAAAACTCAGAGAACTTGAAGATGAAATGCGTAAGGAAGAGGAGGAGAAATTATGACTATCTATCTGCGGCTAATATGGGCTTATCTCAAAATAGGGCTTTTCGGGTTTGGTGGCGGTTATGCCATGCTCGCGCTTATCGAGCGTGAGATTGTAGGCCCGGGATGGATAACCGAACAGACTTTTACCGATATCGTGGCTATCTCGCAGATGACGCCAGGCCCGATAGGTATTAATTCGGCCACATATATAGGTTATGTGGCTCCGGGGGAGTATTCCGCATCGTTGTCTTCGCCACTGTGGGGTATACTTGGTTCGATAACATGTACTCTGGTTGTAGTGTTGCCGTCGTTTCTGCTTGTGGCTTATACAAGCCATCTCATACACAGGCATAAGGACAGTGTGGTGGTGCGCGGCATCTTCACCGGATTGCGCCCTGTGGTGGTCGGGCTTATAGCTTCGGCGGCATTGTTGCTGATGAATGCGGCCAATTTTGGCGATACGACCTATCAGGTGATATGGAGCATTGCGCTTTGTGTGGCAGCTTTCGTCGCTGTGTATTGGCTCAAGTGGCATCCGATACTTATAATATGTCTTGCCGGAGTGGCTGGCTGGATTGTTTATTAGAGTATTTAAGTATGGAGTTTGGACTCTGATTATCCTTATCTGATCACAATCTACATTAATTTACGTTTATAATATGGATTATTCTCAGGCCATAGAGCTGTTGTATAATTCTCTGCCTGTATTTCAGCATATGGGCCCGGGGGCATATAAGCCCGGACTTGACACTTCGCGCCGCCTTGACGATATGGCCGGCAATCCCCATCGAGCCTATCCTACGATACATGTGGCGGGTACAAATGGCAAGGGTTCGACGGCCCATACTCTTGCGGCGATACTCCAGTCGGCAGGTTATAGGACGGGACTCTACACGTCGCCTCATATCTATGATTTCCGTGAACGTATACGTGTGGACGGCGAGATGATTGAGGAGCATGCTGTCGTGGATTTCGTGGAGCGTTGGATTGAGGCGCGCGACAGTAATCCGGATCTTTCGCCGAGTTTCTTTGAACTGACATCGACCATGGCGTTTGAATACTTCGCCCGCAAGAAGGTGGATGTGGCTGTCATAGAGACAGGTCTCGGCGGCCGGCTTGATTCGACCAATGTCATTACGCCAATACTCGGCATTATCACCAATATATCACTCGACCACACGTCGCTGCTTGGAGACACGCGGACACAGATAGCCCGTGAGAAAGCGGGTATCATCAAGCCCGGTGTCCCTGTGGTCATCGGTGAATATGACGATGAGACGGAGCCGGTGTTCAGAGACACGGCGGCAGCCGTCGGGGCGGAGATTCTTTTCGCGGGGCCGATAGAGGGTAGGGTGGAGAGTGACTGTAATATGTATCCCTCCACGCCTTTCGGACCGTTGCGCGGCGAGTTGCGCGGCGAGTGTCAGCGGCGCAATGCAGCCACTGTGCTCAAGGCCGTTGAGGTGCTCAGACGCAGTTTTGATATATCAGACGATGCTGTGGCCAGCGGCATAGGCAATGTCACGGGGCTTACACATCTCTTCGGCCGGTGGAGCTGTGTGGCCGAGGCTCCGCTCACGGTGTGTGACACAGGTCATAATCAGGGCGGATGGGAACTCATAATAAACGAGCTTAAAAATATCGAGCAACGTCCGCGACATCTCGTCATGGGGTTTGTGGCCGACAAGGATCTTGGCCATATCTTCGATCTGATTGACGAGGTGAAGGACGACATGACGCTATGGTTCAGCGGGCCGTCGAGCCAGCGCGGATTGCCTGCATCGGAGCTGGCTGCCAAAGCCGCGGATAGAGGCCTGACAGGATATGTCGAGCAGGATGTCAACGTGGCGGTGAGCAGGGCGCGCGAGATGGCCGGAGATGAGGGTTTTGTGCTCATCGCAGGCAGCAATTTCCTGATTGCCGACCTGCAAAAAATAAAATAGAACGGTGAAAATTGTGGCTTTTTGTGCAGAAATGGATAATTTTTTAGTCTAAAAGGCTGTGAAAATTCCCCAATCGGATAATTCTTACTAAATTTGGCATATGAAAATCGCAAATATAGATCTCGGCCCACGCCCTGTGATGCTTGCACCCATGGAGGATGTGACCGACCGTTCGTTTCGTCTTATATGCAGAGAGCAGGGGGCGTCGATGGTCTACACGGAGTTTGTGAGTGCCGACGCACTCATCCGTGACATCCCGGCCACAGTGCGCAAGCTGTCGATTGATCCGGGCGAGCGTCCCACGGCCATACAGATATATGGTCGGGAGGTGGAGCCTATGGTCGAGGCCGCCAGAATAGTCGAACAGGCCGGCCCTGACCTTATAGACATAAATTTTGGCTGCCCGGTCAAGAAGGTGGCCGGCAAAGGGGCCGGAGCCGGAATGCTGCGCGACATACCCAAGATGCTCGAGATAACCCGAGCTGTGGTCAATGCCGTGAAACTCCCTGTGACGGTCAAGACGCGTCTGGGCTGGGATCACAACAGTAAGATAATAGTCGAGCTCGCCGAGCAGTTGCAGGACTGTGGCATAAGCGCGCTGACAGTGCACGGGCGCACTCGCTCGCAGATGTATACCGGCTCGGCCGACTGGGAGATGATAGCCCGAGTGAAGGAAAATCCGCGTCTGACCATTCCCCTTATAGGCAACGGCGACATCACCACCCCCGAGGCTGCATGCGAGGCCTTTGACCGTTATGGTGTGGACGGAGTGATGGTGGGCCGCGCATCGATCGGTGCGCCGTGGATATTTCGCGACATACGTCAGGCTCTGCATGCCGACATGGGGGCTCCGCTCACCGTAGCCGAGCGTTTTGACCTGCTGCGGCGTCAGATACGCGAGAGCGTGGACCTTATAGACGAATACCGCGGCATCCTGCATATAAGGCGTCATCTCGCGGCCTCGCCTCTATTCAAGGGAATATCGCATTTCCGCGACACCCGTATACGTATGCTCCGAGCCTCGACACTCGATGAACTCATGGAGGTGCTCTCGCAGGTGCAGGAGCTTATAGACAACCAATAAAAATAACAATAATATCTGACCATATGAAGACACTTTGCTCATTTATATTATTCATCTCATGCGCTCTGGGACTTTCGGCACAGACCGACACCAGCTATGACCTCAATGTGGGGGAGTTTAGCGAGTTGCGCGTGAGCGACGGCATCAATGTCGATTATACCTCTGACCCCGACAGGGCAGGAAGAGCTTTTTTCAACTGTCCGGCCCAGCAGGCCTCGTCATTCATGTTTACCAACAAGGGCGGCCGCCTCACCATTCAGCTTTCGCCCGAAATTATAGGGGCCCGCAAACTGCCGACGATAACCGTTCACTCCAAACATCTGACCAAGGTCGAAAACACTTCCGACTCGACTGTCAGAGTGCTTTCGCTCAATGGACTTCCCAAACTTGAAGCCCGTCTTGAGGGTAACGGCCATCTGATAGTGCGCGGTATTGACGCCACAGAGGTCAAGGGTACATTACGTCTGGGTCACGGCACTCTCATTCTTACAGGCAAATGCAAGGAGGCCAAGCTCAATCTTACAGGCACGGGAGTGATTCAGGCCGACGAGCTTGTGGCCGAGGAGGCTACTGTCAATGCCAAAGGCACCGGGTCGGTGGGCGTAAATGCCGTAAGCGCGCTCGGCGTGTATGGCATGGGCAGCACATCGGTCTATTATATAGGTTTGCCTGAGATTAAAAACCGTTCGGTAGGTCTGAAGCTAATGCCGTTGTCCAAGTAGGCATATGTCAGAGTCGGAAACATCTTCGCGAAAGGAATCCGGGGAGAGTGGCGGCACGCTCAAGCAGTCGGTGGCCCGCACGCTCAAGTGGAACGTCATAGACCGCCTGTCGTCACAGGTGCTTTATCTCGTCACCGGCGTTGTGCTCGCCCGCGAGCTTACGCAGGAGGAGTATGGACTTGTCGGGGCGATACAGGTGTTTCAAGTATTCGCGTCGTTGTTTGTTGACAGCGGTTTTGCCGCGGTATTGCTCCAACGCAAATCGCCCACGCGGCTTGAATACTCGACAGTGCTGTGGTTTAACGTCGCAATGTCGCTGGCCATATATATGCTGTTGTATTTTCTCGCCCCTGTGATTGCCGACTTGTTTCAAGGCGATGTGCGTCTTATACCGCTGTCGCGGGTGATGTTTCTGACATTCATTATCAACGCCTTCTCGATAGTCCAGGTAAATCGTCTCACCAAACTGATGGACACACGTATGGTGGCCGTGAGCAATTCGCTCGGGCTTGTGGCCGGAGCAGTCGTGGGCATCTATCTTGCAGTCACGGGCTATGGCGCGTGGGCATTGGTGTGGCAGGCTATAGTCATATCGGTGGTCAAGGTAGCCATATTGTGGCTCACGAGCGGATGGACGCCGTTGTGGCGGTTTTCGTTTGAGTCACTGCGAGGGTTTGTCCGTCTCGGTTCGGGAGTGACGATATCGTCGGTGCTCAACACCGTGTTTCTCACCATGGGGTCGTTTGTCATAGGCCATAAGGTCAGCCTCGTTACGCTTGGCTATTATACACAGGCCGACAAGTGGAGCAAGATGGGTGTGACTTCGCTCTCACAGGTGTTTACCTCCTCGTTTGTCCCTCTGCTTTCGGGTGTGCAGGACGACAGTGAGCGATATGCACGCATGTGTGGCAAGACTCATCGCCTTGCGGCCTATCTGCTGTTTCCGGCCATGGGATTGCTTGCGGTGATGGCTACGCCGATTTTTCACATGCTTTTCGGCTCCAAATGGGACCCCTCGATAGTGTTGTTTCAGCTTTTGCTTATGCGTGGCATATTTATGGTGCTGTCGAGTCTTTACGGGAATTTCATGTTGTCGCTGGCCAAGTCGAAGCTGCTTGTCATGACCGAAACCGTCAAGGATGTGACGTCGGTGGTCGCGGTGATTGTGACGTTGCCCTATATTGCCATGACTTCGGGTGGCAATGTTGTGTATGGAGTGGAGATATTTCTCTGGGGGCAGCTTGCGGCGTCGGTGGTGACATGGCTTGTGACTCTGGTCTATGTGATACGCATAACAGGTCGTCCGTTCATGAGTTATCTTGCCGACCTTGCGCCCTATGTCGCGGTCACGACTCTCGGATTGCTGCCGTGCGCGCTGATGGCGGGTGCGTTTGAGATGCAGCCTCCGGTGTTGTGTTGCGTGGAGGCGATAGTGTTTGTGGCTGTTTATGTCGGCATCAATGCTTTGTTGAAGTCGCGCATACAGGCCGATGTTCTCGGCTATTTGTTTGGCCGGTTTATGAAGAATAAGATGGCAGTGTGAGAAGTTTATGTGTAAACATCTTTTAACGGTTATAATTCTTTTTGCTAAAGAAAATTTCCTACCTTTGCACTCGCAATGCTCAGCTGAGTCAGCTTAAAAGAACCAAGGAATGGTGCTCGAGTGGCTGAAGAGGCACGCCTGGAAAGCGTGTATACGTCAAAAGCGTATCCCGAGTTCGAATCTCGGTCATTCCGCAAGTCAAGTCGGATGTTTCAAAATTTTGAAACATCCGACTTTTTTTTGGCCCAAGTCGAAATTCCGCATCATCCTTCCCCTGAGGAGATACAAAAGTTTCAGAAGCTCAATAAGAAACAAAAGTTTTTATTTTAGTGCATAAATCGTCGCTCCCGTGGGGGCGTCCAAAGGCGTCCGCAGGTATCCGTTCCCCGCAGAGGCATCCCATGCATGTCATACCCTATCCTGCAAGGGCGTCCGCAGGTATCCGTTCCCCGCATAGGTATCCCATGCATGTTACACCCTATCCAGTAAGGGCGTCCGGAGGACGCAGATTTGATAGTAACCGTTTACTCTGACCTGCGCAAGGATTTTAGATAGTAACTATTCAGCGGACGCGCCGATGTAGTCGCCGTTTAGAAAAGGGCGAGGATTGCGTTGTAGGGCGAGTTGCCGTGCTTCTTGGTTGTCTCGACGATTGAATGCAGATCCATAAA
>NZ_CAJTCF010000038.1:0-36796 GCF_910574735.1 Duncaniella muricolitica
TCAAATAGTTCGTCCATGCCCTCGGGCAGGCACATCCATATTGCATCTGCGGTTTTCATACCGCAAATTTAACACTTTTCTCAAAATCCATGCACCGCCATTTCGGCTTGACCCGGGAAAAGCCATATTGAAAATACATCTTCCCTTATAGCATCATCTAAAGAAATCGTAAAAGGTAAATTCAACAAGGCCTTTCTAAACCCGCCATTCCATCAAGAAGGAGAACCAGAACGGGACTTCATCGATGCCTCTATGGATGCACTAATACAAGGAGGCACATTCATTGGTGTAGTTTATACAGGAGTTTTTGCCGACGATGACAATTCGATATGGCGAAATAATTTTTTGCATAAGCACACTCTTTTGGCCATGATTAGTCTACCGGATGATCTTTTTTACCCCACAGCGGCACCAACATCCATTATGATTGCTAAAGCACACGAGCCTCAAAATCCTAATAAAAATGTGTTTATCGCAAAAATATGGAATGACGGTTTTGAAAAGCTGAAAGGTAAACGTGTTTTTTGTCCAGGCAGTGAAATCGACACAATAAGAGAAATGTATCGTAAATTTTCACATGGAGAACATGTCTCATCTGCAAATTGTACAACAATATCCGCATCAAAACTTATGGGCGGAGAAGAATATAGTCCTCAACAATGGCTCCCAAGCCAACAATTGACTAATGAACAAATAAAAACATTAGACGAAAAGACACTTAAATCTCTATTTGTTACGATTTCCAATTTCCCGGAAATTACTGAGAGTATCACCTCTACATCAATCAAAAAACATGAATTAGGTTCAAAACGAATACCTCTCAACCGAAGAGAACCACTTTCTTTTTTCTTTGACATCAAACAAGGGAAATCCGTTGGCGAGAAGAATTATTCAGATGGCATATGTCCATACGTATCAAGTGGAGATAATATGAATGGTATTGTCAGACTTGTATCACCAATCGAAGACGAAAAATGCACAGGATGCATATCTGTTTCTGCATTTGGGACTGCATACTATCAACCTTGGGACTTTATTGCTCGTGGCAATGGTGGATCAGCAGTAAGAGTTCTTGTACCAAAATATAAGATGTCAATCAGAGAGATCTTTTGGTTTATCGCACAAATTAATAGTCAAAGCTGGCGTTTCCCATATGCACGTATGGCAATAAAATCACGATTGAAACGTCTCGAGATTGTTTCTCCTCCTCAATATCTTGATAAACCATTTAATCTTAAAGAACGTATCACCCAATTCAAACAATCACTAACACAACTATCAATCGTATAGTTTTCAAATCATAAAAATAGCCCCATCTTGATTTCAAATTACAAATCAAGATGGGGCTATTTTTATGTAATTAGTCGATATATTGTCTTGACTAAATTCAAGGGATTTACGGCATTACAGTCTCGACGTCACGGGTCTCGATGGAACGCTCCATGGCTTCGGCTGCGGGGAATGAGTCGGTATACTCGTCCTTGCCCGACACGACGATGCGCTCGTAAGAGCGGAGGCCGGTACCGGCGGGGATGAGATGACCGCAGATTACATTCTCCTTCATGCCCTGGAGATAGTCGGTCTTGCCGTTGATGGCTGCCTCGTTGAGCACCTTGGTAGTCTCCTGGAATGATGCGGCCGACATGAACGACGATGTCTGGAGAGCTGCACGGGTGATACCCTGGAGTATCTGCTCGGATGTAGCGGGCTGTGCATCGCGCACGACGATGGGACGGAGGTCACGACGCTTGAGTGTCGAGTTCTCGTCACGCAGCTTGCGGGCTGTGATGATCTGACCCTTCTTGACATTCTCGCTGTCGCCGGCGTCGGTGACAACCTTCTTGCCCCAGATGCGGTCGTTCTCATCCATGAAGTCGCGCTTGTCGACAATCTGCTGCTCGAGGAATCCGGTGTCGCCCGGGTCGAGGATGTTGACCTTGCGCATCATCTGGCGTACGATTACCTCGAAGTGCTTGTCGTTGATCTTCACACCCTGCATGCGATACACGTCCTGTACCTCGTTGACGATGTATTCCTGCACCGCGGTCGGACCCATGATGTTGAGGATGTCGGCCGGAGTGATGGCACCGTCGGAGAGGGGTGTGCCGGCACGCACGTAGTCGTTCTCCTGCACGAGTATCTGCTTGGACAGGGGCACGAGATACTTCTTGGTCTCGCCAAGCTTGGAGGTGACGGAGATTTCGCGGTTGCCGCGCTTAACCTTGCCGAAGCGTACCTCACCGTCGATTTCCGACACGATGGCGGGATTGGACGGGTTGCGGGCCTCGAAGAGCTCGGTCACACGGGGCAGACCACCGGTAATGTCACCTGCACCACCTGTAGCGCGAGGTATCTTGACGAAGATTTCGCCGGGCTTCACATCCTGATTTTCGTCGACCATGAGGTGTGCGCCCACGGGGAGTGCGTAAGTCTTGACAATCTCGCCCGAGGCATCGACGATGTTGGCTTCAGGCACCTTGCCACGCTCCTTCGACTCGATGATAATCTTCTCGCGGATACCGGTCTGTTCGTCGGCATCGACACGATAAGTGACATTTTCCTCGAGGTTGGAGTAGCGTACCTTACCACCGACTTCGCTGACGATAACGGCGTTGAAGGGGTCCCATTCGCATATCACATCGCCCTTGCCGACCTTGGCTTCGTTGTCGAAGTAGAGCTTGGCACCATAGGGGATGTTGGCGTTGGTAAGCATCATCTTGGTCTTGGGGTCGATGATGCGCATTTCGGCAAGACGACCTATCACTACCTCGACGTTGCGACCCTTGGCATCAACCTCGTCGGTGCGTACAGTGCGGAGCTCGTCGATTTCGAGGATACCTTCGTAGCGCGATGTGATTGAGTTGACAGCCGCGATGTTTGAAGCCACACCACCGACGTGGAAAGTACGGAGGGTAAGCTGTGTACCGGGCTCACCGATTGACTGGGCTGCGATGACTCCGACAGCCTCGCCCATCTGCACCATGCGGTGTGTGGCGAGGTTGCGGCCGTAACACTTGGCGCAGACACCCTTCTTGGACTCGCAGGTGAGCACTGAACGTATCTCGACCGACTCGATGGGTGAAGCGTTGATGCGGTCGGCTGCGGCGTCGTTGATTTCTTCGCCGGCCTCGACGATAACTTCGCCGTTGGTGGGGTCAACGATGTCGTGGACTGACACACGGCCGAGGATACGCTCGCCGAGCGATGCGACAACCTCGTCGTTGTTCTTGATTTCTGTACATACCAGACCGCGGAGTGTGCCGCAATCGACCTCGTTGATGATGACGTCGTGGGCCACATCGACGAGACGACGGGTAAGATAACCGGCGTCGGCGGTCTTAAGAGCGGTATCCGCAAGACCCTTACGGGCACCGTGGGTGGAGATGAAGTACTCGAGCACCGAAAGACCCTCCTTGAAGTTTGCAAGAATCGGGTTCTCGATGATCTGGCCGCCCTCTGCACCGCTCTTCTGAGGCTTGGCCATAAGACCACGCATACCTGAGAGCTGACGGATCTGGTCCTTAGAACCACGGGCACCCGAGTCGAGCATCATATATACAGGGTTGAAGCCCTGCTTGTCCTCGGAAATCTGCTTCATGAGCGTATCGGCCAGACGAGAGTTGACGTGTGTCCAGATGTCGATGATCTGGTTGTAACGCTCGTTGTTGGTGATGAAGCCCATCGAGTAGTTGTTGAGCACTTCGTTGACCTGCTCGTAACCCTCGCGCACATACTGCTCTTTCTCTGCGGGAATGAGCACGTCGCCGAGGTTGAACGACAGACCGCCCTTGAAGGCCATGTAGTAACCGAGGTTCTTGATGTCGTCAAGGAACTTGGCCGAGCGGGGAATACCGCAATATTTGATTACCTTGGAGATGATGGTACGCAGCGACTTCTTTGAGAGAATCTCGTTGACATAACCGATCTCGTTGGGTACATACTGGTTGACAAGCACACGGCCTACCGATGTCTTCTCGATCAGACGCTTGCAGGGATTGCCCTGCTCGTCGATGTCGTCGACAACTACCGAGACGGGAGCGTGGAGTGTCACGCGGCCTTCGTTGTAAGCAATCTCAGCCTCTTCGGGGCCATAGAATTTCAGACCCTCGCCCTTGTCGCCGGGACGCAACTTGGTGATGTAGTAGAGACCAAGCACCATGTCCTGTGAAGGCACGGTGATAGGCGCACCGTTGGCGGGGTTGAGAATGTTGTGCGAACCGAGCATGAGCAACTGGGCCTCCAGGATGGCCTCGTTGCCGAGGGGGAGATGCACAGCCATCTGGTCACCGTCGAAGTCGGCGTTGAATGCCGTACATGCGAGCGGGTGGAGCTGGATGGCCTTGCCTTCGATCATCTTGGGCTGGAAGGCCTGGATGCCGAGACGGTGAAGTGTCGGGGCTCGGTTGAGCAGCACGGGGTGACCCTTCATCACATACTCAAGGATGTCCCATACGACAGGCTCCTTGCGGTCGACAATCTTCTTGGCACTCTTCACGGTCTTCACGATGCCGCGCTCGATGAGCTTGCGGATTACGAAGGGCTTGTAAAGCTCGGCCGCCATGTTTTTGGGAATACCGCACTCGTGCATCTTCAGCTCGGGGCCTACGACGATAACCGAACGGGCTGAGTAGTCGACACGCTTACCGAGAAGATTCTGACGGAAACGGCCCTGCTTACCCTTGAGCGAGTCGGAGAGCGACTTGAGGGGACGGTTGGCCTCGGTCTTGACAGCCGACGATTTGCGCGAGTTGTCGAGCAGCGAGTCAACAGCCTCCTGAAGCATACGCTTCTCATTGCGGAGAATCACCTCGGGAGCCTTGATTTCAATGAGTCGTTTCAGACGGTTGTTACGTATGATGACACGACGGTAGAGGTCGTTGAGGTCGGAGGTGGCGAAACGGCCGCCGTCCAGGGGCACGAGAGGACGCAGCTCGGGGGGAATCACAGGCACAGCCTGGAGTATCATCCACTCGGGCTTGTTGCGCTCGCGCGAGGCACGGAACGACTCCACTACCTGGAGACGCTTGAGGGCCTCGGTCTTGCGCTGCTGCGAGCCTTCGGCGTTGGCCTGGTCACGCAGAGCATATGAGAGGTCGTCGAGGTTGATGTCTCTGAGCAGGTCGTAGAGAGCCTCGGCACCCATCTTGGCGACGAATTTCTCGGGATGACCGTCCTCGAGCATCTGGTTTTCGCGGGGCAGACGGTCAACGATGTCAAAGTATTCCTCCTCGGTGAGAAGGTCGAGCTTAGCCACGGGCTTCTCGGGATCGAGCTCTGCGGCGGCTCCGGGATTGATCACGACATAACGCTCGTAGTAGACCACGGCGTCGAGCTTCTTGGAGGGGAGTCCGAGAAGGTAACCAATCTTGTTGGGGAGAGAGCGGAAGTACCAGATATGAGCTACGGGCACAACGAGCTTGATGTGACCCATACGCTCGCGGCGCACCTTTTTCTCGGTGACCTCGACCTTACAGCGGTCGCACGTGATGCCCTTGTAGCGGATGCGCTTGTATTTGCCGCAATGGCACTCGTAGTCCTTGACGGGACCGAAGATGCTCTCGCAGAAAAGGCCGTCGCGCTCGGGCTTGTAGGTGCGGTAGTTGATGGTCTCGGGTTTCAACACTTCGCCGCTCGACTTCTCGAGAATCTCCTCGGGCGATGCAAGTCCGATGGAGATTTTGGAGAATCCGGTTTTCTGTTTGTTGTCTTTTCTAAAAGCCATATATATGTTATGGAGATATGCAGTTATAAAAAAGTGGTGGTGAGGAGAGTCGAGGAGAGATGCTGACAGTCTATTACGGCTCGAGGTTGATGCTCAGACCCAGACCGCGAAGCTCGTGCAGAAGCACGTTGAGCGACTCGGGGATGCCGGCGGGCGGCATTGCCTCACCCTTGACGATGGCTTCGTAGGTCTTGGAGCGGCCGGTGACGTCGTCACTCTTAACAGTGATAATCTCCTGAAGGATGTGTGATGCGCCGAAGGCTTCGAGTGCCCAGACCTCCATCTCTCCGAAACGCTGACCACCGAACTGTGCTTTACCGCCGAGGGGCTGCTGGGTGATGAGCGAGTACGGACCGATGGAGCGTGCGTGCATCTTGTCCTCGACCATGTGGCCGAGCTTAAGCATGTAGATCACACCCACGGTGGCAGGCTGGTCAAACTGCTCGCCTGTGCCACCATCGAAGAGATAGGTCTTGCCGTAGCGGGGCAGACCGGCCTTGTCGGTCCATTCGTTGAGGTTTTCGAGAGTGGCTCCGTCAAAGATGGGGGTTGCAAACTTGACATCAAGCTCGCGGCCGGCCCAGCCGAGAACGGTCTCGAAGATCTGACCGAGGTTCATACGCGAAGGCACACCCAGAGGGTTGAGCACGATGTCGACAGGCGTACCGTCGGCGAGGAAGGGCATATCCTCCTGGCGCACGATGCGCGACACGATACCCTTGTTACCGTGACGGCCGGCCATCTTGTCACCCACACTGATCTTACGCTTCTTGGCTACGTAGACCTTGGCGAGCTTCATGATGCCCGAGGGTAGGTCGTCGCCTATCGAGATGTCATACTTCTTACGACGGTGAGCGGCTTCGATTTCCTTGCTCTTGCGCAGGAAGTTTACGATGGTGGCGCGGATGAGGTCGTTCTTGTGTGCGTCAGCAGTCCACTTCGACAGGTTGATTGTGTCATAGTCAATCTCCTTGAGTGTGCCGGAGGCAAACTTTGAGCCCTTGGGTATTACCTCGGTGCCGAGGAAGTCCTTGACACCCTGCGAAGTCTTGCCTTCGGTAAGAGTCATGAGCTTCTTGACGAGAAGGTCTTTCAGTTCGTTCTGACGCTCTTCATACTCCTCGTCGAGTTTGGGGAGCACTGCGCTCGAAGCCTTCTTGGTCTTCTTCTTCTCAGCCTTCTGATAGAGGTGTGTGCCGATTACGACGCCCTTGAGCGAGGGAGATGCCTTGAGTGATGCATCCTTGACATCGCCGGCCTTATCGCCGAAGATGGCGCGGAGCAGCTTCTCCTCGGGAGTGGGATCGCTCTCACCCTTGGGGGTGATCTTACCGATCATGATGTCACCGGGGATGATGTGGGCACCTATGCGCACGATTCCGCGCTCGTCCAGGTCCTTGGTGGCATCCTCGCTGACATTGGGGATGTCGGATGTGAGCTCCTCCATACCGCGCTTGGTCTCGCGCACTTCGAGAGTGAAATCGTCGACGTGCACTGAGGTGAGAATGTCCTCACGCACCACGCGCTCGTTGAGCACAATGGCGTCCTCATAGTTGTAACCCTTCCAGGGCATGAACGCTACCTTGAGGTTGCGGCCGAGCGCGAGCTCGCCCTTCTCGGTGGAGTAGCCTTCGGTGAGGATGTCGCCCTTGACCACGCGCTGACCCTTGTTGCAGATGGGACGAAGGTCGATAGTAGTGCTCTGGTTGGTCTTGCGGAACTTGGGCAGACGGTATTCCTTGACGCTGTCCTCGAAGGATACAAACTCTTCCTCCTCGGTGCGGTCATAACGGATACGTATTACAGTGGCGTCGACAAACTCGATGACGCCGGCACCCTCGGCCATAATCTGTGTGCGGGAGTCGCGGATGAGCTGACCCTCGATGCCGGTGCCGACAATCGGGCTTTCGCTACGCATGAGAGGTACGGCCTGGCGCATCATGTTTGATCCCATGAGCGCGCGGTTGGCGTCGTCGTGCTCGAGGAAGGGGATGAGCGATGCGGCTATCGAGGCGATCTGGGTGGGCGATACATCCATGAGCTCCACCTGGTCGGGAGCGACGATGGGGAAGTCGGCGTCCAGACGGGCCTTCACGCGGTCGTTTATAAACTCGCCGTCGTCCTTGACGGGCGCGTTGCCCTGGGCGATGATTTTGCCCTCCTCGATTTCAGCGGTGAGATATACCACCTCGTCGTTATTGAGGTTGACCTTTCCGTCCTTGACCTCACGGTAGGGAGTCTCGATAAAGCCGAGATCGTTGATCTTGGCATACACGCAGAGTGATGATATAAGACCGATGTTAGGACCTTCAGGGGTCTCGATAGGACAAAGACGACCGTAGTGGGTGTAGTGTACGTCTCGCACCTCGAAGCCTGCACGCTCGCGCGACAGACCGCCGGGGCCGAGGGCCGACATACGACGCTTGTGGGTGATTTCGGCCAGAGGATTGGTCTGGTCCATGAACTGCGACAGCGCGTTGGTGCCGAAGAACGAGTTGATAACGCTCGAGATAGTCTTGGCGTTGATAAGATCGATGGGGGTGAACACCTCATTGTCGCGGACGTTCATGCGCTCGCGGATGGTGCGTGACATACGAGCGAGGCCTACACCGAACTGGTTGTAGAGCTGCTCGCCCACAGTGCGCACGCGACGGTTGCTCAGGTGGTCGATATCGTCGACATCAGTCTTGGAGTTGATAAGCTCGATAAGATACTTGATGATGGCGATGATGTCCTCCTTGGTGAGCACCTTGACATCCATCGAAGTGGTGAGGCCGAGCTTCTTGTTGATACGATAGCGGCCCACTTCGCCGAGGTCATAACGCTTCTCGGAGAAGAAGAGGTTAAAGATAACCTCACGTGCACTCGCATCATCCGGCGGCTCGGCGTTGCGAAGCTGTCGGTAGATGTACTGGATGGCCTCCTTCTCTGAGTTAGTGGCGTCCTTCTGAAGGGTGTTGAATATGATTTTGTAGTCGGTGGTGTTGACATCCTCCTTGTGGAGAAGGATAGTCTGCACGCCCGAGTTGAGAATATTTTCGATGTCTTCCTCCTCGATGATGCTCTCGCGGTCGAGTATGACCTCGTTGCGCTCGATAGAGGCTACCTCACCGGTATCCTCGTCGACGAAGTCCTCGGCCCATGTCTTGAGCACACGGGCGGCAAGCTTGCGGCCGAGAGCTTTCTTGAGGTTGGTCTTGTTGACCCTTACCTCCTCGGCCAGACCGAAGATTTCGATAATATCCTTGTCGCTCTCCAGGCCGATGGCACGGAGAAGAGTGGTGACAGGAAGTTTCTTCTTACGGTCGATGTAAGCATACATCACATTGTTGATGTCAGTGGCAAACTCGATCCAGCTTCCGCGGAAGGGGATGATACGCGCGCTGTAGAGCTTGGTGCCGTTGGCATGGGTGCTCTGTCCGAAGAACACACCGGGCGAACGGTGAAGCTGCGACACGACCACACGCTCGGCACCGTTGATGACAAAGGTGCCCTTGTCGGTCATGTAGGGAATCGCTCCGAGATACACGTCCTGTATCACAGTGGCGAAATCCTCATGGTCGGGGTCAGTGCAATAGAGCTTGAGCTTGGCCTTGAGGGGCACACTGTAGGTGAGTCCGCGCTCCAGACATTCGTCGATAGTGTAGCGGGGCGGATCGATGTAGTAGTCGAGAAATTCGAGTACAAAGTTGTTGCGCGTGTCGGCTATGGGGAAGTTCTCGGCAAAAACCTTGTAAAGACCCTCGTTGTTACGCTTCTCGGGAGGTGTGTCGAGCTGAAGGAAATCCTGGAAGGACTTCAGCTGCACCTCGAGAAAATCGGGGTAAGGGAGTGGATTTTTTACCGTCGCAAAGTTAACGCGCGGTTTGATGGCTTTGATGTCTGACATCTAATGTTGATTAATCGTTATTAGAGTTGAGAGAGTGATGCTGATTGACACACACTCATGAAAGAGCCTTGATTAACTATATTTAACACCAGTAAAAGAGCCTAACACACATATTTTCAAGCTAAACACCCTTAAAACAGGGCAAAACAGGCGTCAAAAGGCTTAACTTTTATTAATAAATATAATTATTTATGATTTTTTATAAATAACACGGGGCTCTTAACGCAAACAGGTTAAGAGACTCCCGGGGGAGTATCTTAACCTAAAATTTGCTTATGTCGTGATAGTGGCATGGGGGGAAGAGTCCCCTACTGTGCCGTCACGGCAGTTATAAGTCGGTAGTAAGCTTATTTGAGCTCAACCTCAGCACCGGCCTCTTCGAGCTGCTTCTTGAGACCCTCAGCGTCGGCCTTAGCCATGCCTTCCTTGAGTACAGAGGGAGCACCGTCTACCATCTCCTTAGCCTCCTTGAGGCCGAGACCTGTGAGCTCCTTAACGAGCTTAACAACGGCGAGCTTGCTTGCGCCGGCTGACTTGAGCACTACGTCGAAAGAAGACTTCTCTTCCTCAGCGGCAGCACCACCTGCGGCGGGGCCGGCTGCTACTGCAACGGCTGCAGCTGCGGGTTCGATACCGTACTCTTCCTTGAGGATCTGAGCGAGTTCGTTGACTTCCTTAACGGTGAGATTAACGAGTTGTTCTGCAAAAGCTTTGAGATCTGCCATGATTGTATAGATGTTTTGTTGTTTTTGATTGGGGTTGAAAGAATGGTTGAATTATCGAGATTAAGCCTCCTTCTTCGAGAGGGTCTCGAGGATGCCGTGAAGCTTGTTGCCGCCGGACTGAAGGCCGGAGATAACGTTCTTGGCGGGTGACTGGAGAAGAGCGATAACGTCGGCGATAAGCTCGTTCTTGCTCTTGATAGCCACGAGAGTGTCGAGCTGGTCGGCACCGACATAGATGGTCTCCTCGACATAAGCAGCCTTGAATGCGGGCAGCTTAGCCTCTTTGTCGGCCTTGAGAATCTCCTTGATGAGCTTGGCGGGAGCGTTGCCAGTGTTGCTCAGCATGAGAGATGTGGAGCCGTGGAGCACACCGTAGAGCTCGGTATAGTCACCTTCGAGGCTCTCGAGAGCCTTGTGGAGAAGGGTGTTCTTAACCACCATGAGCTTGATGTCGGCCTTGTTGCAGGCACGACGCAGAGATGTGGTCTTCTCAGCGTCAAGACCGGCGGTCTCGACGAGGTAGAAGCAGCCATACTCCTGGATAGTCTTGGCTATGTTCTGGATAGCTATGATTTTATCTTCCTTTTTCATTTTGTTCAGTCAGCTTTAGATGGATTATTCATCAATCGACTTGGGGTCGATTTTGATGCCCGGACTCATGGTGCTCGAAAGATAAATGCTCTTGATGTAGGTACCTTTAGCGGTAGCGGGCTTGAGTTTGATGAGAGTGTTGATAAACTCGCGGACGTTCTCCTTGGCAGCCTTGGGCTCAAACGACACCTTGCCTACCGAAGAGTGAACGATACCGTTCTTGTCAACCTTGAAGTCGATCTTACCCTTCTTGACCTCCTCGACAGCCTTGGCTACGTCGACGGTCACAGTGCCGCTCTTGGGGTTAGGCATGAGGCCACGCGGACCGAGTACACGGCCGAGGGCACCGATCTTACCCATGATAGCGGGCTGGGTGATGATGACATCAATGTCGGTCCATCCGCCCTTGATTTTCTCAATATACTCATCGAGGCCAACATAGTCGGCTCCGGCGGCCTTGGCGGCTGCCTCTGCGTCAGAGTTGCAGAGCACGAGCACGCGCACCTGCTTGCCGGTACCGTTGGGGAGTGTTACCACGCCACGTACCATCTGGTTAGCCTTACGGGGGTCTACGCCGAGACGTACATCCACGTCGAGCGAAGCATCAAACTTGGTGAAGGTAATTTCCTTTACAAGCTCCACAGCCTCCGAGAGAGTGTAAGCCTTGTTTGCATCAACCTTCTCCTGCGCGATTTTTTGATTTTTGGTCAGTTTACTCATGTCAATCGAAGATTAAATGTTTTCGGGGAAAGTTCCTTTCACGGTGATACCCATGCTGCGGGCTGTTCCGGCAACCATACGCATTGCCGACGCAACGTTGAAACAGTTCAAATCGGGCATTTTGTCCTCAGCAATAGCCTTTACCTGGTCCCAGGTGATCTCGGCTACCTTGTTACGGTTAGGCTGGGCCGAACCGCTCTTGATCTTGGAAGCCTCGAGGAGCTGGATTGCTACCGGCGGGGTCTTGACAACGAAGTCAAAGCTCTTGTCAGTGTAATAAGTGATTACTACGGGAAGTACCTTACCGGCCTTGTCCTGGGTGCGGGCGTTGAATTGCTTGCAAAACTCCATGATGTTGATACCCTTCGAACCGAGGGCCGGACCAACTGGAGGAGAGGGGTTTGCTGCGCCTCCCTTGATTTGCAATTTGATCTGTCCAGCAATTTCTTTAGCCATGATAAATCTAAATTTTTGTTAATGATTCGGTTAAAACGATGCCGTCGTGAACGGAGCCGACGCTGTGATTTCGTAACCAATACACTGTGTCCTGCCCATCAGTCGTGACATCTCCCGTGGTCTCCGGCACTCATCACAAACTTAACCTCTCCCATGCCGCCTCGTTGGAGGGGACGACCCGGAAGGGGATGTAAGCCTGTGCACCGAGCGTGCGCCCGGACACCGCGCGATTGTTATTCACGCACTACTTGCGAGTTCTCGAGTTCGAGCGGAGTTTTACGCCCGAAAATCTTGACCATCACTTTCAGTTTCTTCTTCTCGCGGTTGACTTCCTCAATGATTCCGTCAAAACCGGTGAAGGGGCCTGAGGTTACCTTGACAGCCTCGCCTACGATATAGTCATTGCCATCCGATGCTGAGTCAAGCAGCTCGTCGGCCGCGCCGAGCATACGGCGCACTTCCGATTCGCGCAGCGACTCGGGCGCAGCATCCTTGCCACGTCCGCGCAGGAAGTCAATAACGTTTGTTGTATTGCGCAGCTCATAGAGTACCTCGCCTGTAAGAATGCACTCGACGAAGACATAACCGGAGTAGAGATTCTTCTCCTTTATGACCTTCTTGCCATTCTTCACCGACATAACCTTCTCGGTAGGTATCAGCACCTGAAAGACGTAGTCGCCGAGGCCGGTGTTGCGGATTGCTCCGTCAAGCACCTCTTTCACCTTAGCTTCCTTGCCTGAGATGGCGCGAAGCACATACCAAGCCTTCTTTAATTCTTCAGCCATTGCCGTGATTTACCTGATAGGGGTTAACGTCCGAGTGAGTAGATAAAGTGCATGATAGTGTCCACCACCTGGTCCATCACGAAGATAATCGCAGCTATGATAATGGAAGCGATAAGCACGATTACCGCGCTTTTGACCAGTTGGGTCTTAGTAGGCCAAGAAGTCTTATACCGTAACTCGGTATATGACTCCTCGATATCCGTAAGCAGTTTAAGTTTACTCATTTGCGTCTATTTTTAGCACGGGACGAGAGACTCGAACTCCCGACACCCGGTTTTGGAGACCGGTGCTCTACCAACTGAGCTAGTCCCGTATGAAAGAAACCGGCCACGCGTGAAGTCAATTATGGCACGCCTCGCTACGAGGCCGGTTTATTATGGGTTGGGGTTAATTGCTAACCCTATGAGTGGTATTACTCAAGAATCTCGGTGATCTGACCCGAACCTACGGTGCGGCCACCCTCACGGATAGCGAAGCGAAGACCTGCGTCGCAAGCTACCGGGTTGATGAGCTCTACGTTGATCTCAACGTGGTCACCGGGCATTACCATCTCTACACCTTCGGGGAGAGTGATCTCACCGGTTACGTCAAGTGTACGGATGTAGAACTGGGGACGATACTTGTTGTGGAACGGAGTGTGACGGCCACCTTCCTCTTTCTTGAGGATATAAACAGAAGCTTTGAACTTGCTGTGGGGCTTAACAACACCCGGATGGCAGATTACCATACCGCGCTTGATGTCTTTCTTGTCGATACCGCGGAGAAGGAGACCTACATTGTCACCGGCTTCGCCCTGATCAAGAAGCTTGCGGAACATCTCAACACCGGTTACAACCGACTTCATGTCTGCGCCAAGACCCATGATCTGAACTTCGTCGCCTACCTTTACGATACCAGTCTCGATACGACCGGTAGCAACTGTACCACGACCGGTGATTGAGAACACGTCCTCAACAGGCATAAGGAAGGGTTTGTCGATGTCGCGGGGAGGCAGGGGAATCCAGTTGTCAACAGCCTCCATGAGCTCCATAACCTTCTCTTCCCACTGGGGCTCACCGTTGAGAGCACCGAGGGCAGAGCCACGGATGATGGGAGTCTCGTCGCCATCGTATTCGTAAGTCGAAAGAAGATCACGCATCTCCATCTCTACGAGGTCGAACATCTCTTCGTCGTCGACCATGTCGCACTTGTTGAGGAATACGACAAGACGGGGAACGTTCACCTGACGGGCGAGAAGGATGTGCTCGCGAGTCTGGGGCATGGGACCGTCGGTAGCGGCTACTACGATGATAGCACCGTCCATCTGAGCGGCACCTGTTACCATGTTCTTAACATAGTCAGCGTGTCCCGGGCAGTCTACGTGAGCATAGTGACGGTTAGCGGTCTCATACTCTACGTGAGCGGTGTTGATAGTAATACCACGCTCTTTTTCCTCGGGAGCGTTGTCGATCTGGTCAAACGACTTAACCTCTGAGAGGCCTTTCTTAGCGAGCACTGTGGTGATGGCTGCGGTAAGAGTAGTCTTGCCATGGTCAACGTGGCCGATGGTACCGATGTTAACATGCGGCTTCGTTCTTTCGAATTTTTCTTTTGCCATAACTTTGCTATTATTGCTTGATTAATGATTGCTTTTTGACAAGACGCCACGATAGCGTAAAAGCACTATCGAGGCCGTCTACTGTGTGAAAATAGAGCCGATGGCGGGATTTGAACCCGCGACCTCTTCCTTACCAAGGAAGTGCTCTACCCCTGAGCTACATTGGCATTGTGTTTTCGCTTAAAAAAAAGTGGAGCGGAAGACGAGGCTCAAACTCGCGACCCTCAGCTTGGAAGGCTGATGCTCTATCAACTGAGCTACTTCCGCAATTGGAGTGTGGGCGAAGATGGATTCGAACCACCGAAGGTATAAACCAGCAGATTTACAGTCTGCCCCATTTGGCCACTCTGGTATTCGCCCTAATAAGTTTCGTTGAGCCTCTTGTCGGATTCGAACCAACGACCCCGAGATTACAAATCACGTGCTCTGGCCAACTGAGCTAAAGAGGCAACAAGTTTATGTTCTCTTGCTGTTGAGCATAGGTGTTTTGCTCAATTGCGATGCAAAATTACAATGAATATTTTTACCATGCAAATATTTCAGCAACTTTTTCGCATCTTTTTTGTTTCTATTAACATATTGTGCCCATTCTGCAACATTACCACATTATTATATATAAAGGGCACGAATATACACATCATAGTCACCCACCTTGACAACAACACCCTACAGCCCCGGTCACGTCAGATAGATATGCCGTAATCGTGCTTGAGCTCGTCCATCACAAAAGTCGACTCGAAAGAATACACCTCAGGCATCGTGCCGAGCACATTGAGCACAAACTCTCTGTAGGTCTTCATACTCGACGCCTGAATCTTGAGAAGATAATCAAACTGTCCTGATATATTGTAGCATTCCGTGACCTCACGCAGTCCGAGCATGGCACGCGCAAAGGTGTCGGCCACCTCAAGATTCTGCTGCTTGAGCTTCACACTGCAATACACCGTAAATCCCATATTGAGCTTCTCCACATCAAGCACCGCTACATATTTCAAAATATAACCCTCGCGCTCGAGCCGTTTGAAACGCTCATAGACCGGTGTGGACGAGAGATTGACTCGCGCACCAATCTCTTTGAGTGTCAAACGGGCGTCCTGCTGCAACAGGCGCAATATCTTTACATCAGTTTCATCAAGACGTTCGGGATTAGAAGCCATATCTACCTTTTTTCTACGTGTGTATTATCAGATGACAGCATTTTGGAACTTTTCCGGAATGCGTTTTGCAAATATAGGGAATATTTCTATATTTTCACAAACATTTACAGAAACATTTTCCTTAATATTAAATTTGCCCAAGAAAATAATCAGCCTCACGCATCAATACAGCAAAGGATTCACACTAAAGCCGGCCCCGGCAACCCATACGGCACAACCATCCGACCTTACAACGCGTTTATTTTTCAACATCTGCCTGACACAAACCTCAAGACTATATGAAAATCGCTTACTCACTCACCGAACTTATCGGACACACTCCTCTGCTCGAAGTGTGCAACATAGAGCGCGCCGAAGCCCTCAAAGGACGCGTACTTGTAAAAATCGAAGCCTTCAACCCGGGCGGAAGCATCAAAGACCGCGCCGCCCTTGCAATGATAGAGACCGCCGAGCAGGCACGCCTCCTCTCGCCGGGAGCAACCATCATCGAGCCGACAAGCGGCAACACCGGCATCGGCCTCGCATGGATAGCCGCAGTAAAAGGCTACCGCCTGATACTCACCATGCCCGAGAGCATGAGCATAGAGCGGCGTAAGCTCCTTGCCGCGCTTGGTGCCACGCTCATCCTCACCCCTGCGGCCGAAGGCATGAGCGGAGCCATACGCGAAGCCCAACGCCTCCACCGAGAGACACCCGGCTCATTTATCCCGTCACAGTTTGACAACCCTGCCAATCCCGCCATACACCGCTCGACCACAGCCCGTGAGATATGGGACGACACCGACGGCCAGGTCGACGCCATCGTCGCAGGCGTAGGCACAGCCGGCACTCTCATCGGCACAGCCCGAGGACTTAAATGGCGCAATCCGGCCATCAAAGCCTTTGCTGTCGAGCCGGCCGAATCGCCGGTGCTCTCAGGCGGAAATCCCGGCCCGCACAGCATCCAGGGCATCGGAGCCGGATTCATCCCCGCCAACTACGATCCCGCAGTAGTCGACGGCATCATCTGCGTGGAGAGCAACGAAGCCGCCGCATGCTCACGCCTGCTCGCCCGTTACGAAGGTCTCCTCGCCGGCATATCGTCGGGAGCAGCCCTCGGAGCCGCCATGCGCCTTGCCCGACAGCCCGAATATGAAGGGCGCATCATCGTAGCCATCCTCCCCGACACCGGCGACCGCTACCTCTCGACCCCAATCTTCGACCGGCCGGAATAAAAGCCTCAACTTCTCTCATCAAATAACCCGCATATCTGCATCCTCATGGATTTTTTTTGGCGAAATCTTCTTAAGGTTTCGCCAATTCTTTATAATTTTGCACATTATAACCGAAAAATCTATGTACAGGACAAATACATGCGGTGAACTCCGCATTAGCGACGCCGGCCGCGAAGTAACGCTGGCCGGTTGGGTGCAGAGAGCACGCAAAATGGGCGGAATGACCTTTGTCGACATCCGCGACCGCTACGGCATCACACAGGTAGTGTTTGAGAGCGACGCTGACGCTTCGCTCTGCGAGGCCGCCAACAAACTCGGCCGCGAGTGGGTGATACAGGTGACCGGCACCGTTGCCGAGCGCACCAGCAAGAACGCCCACATCCCCACGGGCGACATCGAGATCATAGCCAAAGAACTGAAGGTGCTCAACCGCAGCGAGGTACCTCCCTTCACCATCGAGGACGACACCGACGGCGGTGACGACCTGCGCATGAAGTATCGCTACCTCGACCTGCGCCGCTCATGCGTACGCTCCAATCTCGAGCTGCGCCATCGCATGGCGTTCGAGATACGCCGCTATCTCGACTCAAAGGGCTTCCTCGAAGTGGAGACCCCCGTGCTCATCAAGTCGACCCCCGAGGGCGCACGCGACTTCGTAGTGCCCTCGCGCATGAACCCCGGACAGTTCTACGCACTGCCCCAGTCGCCTCAGACATTCAAACAGTTGCTGATGGTAAGCGGATTTGACCGCTACTTCCAGATAGTGAAATGTTTCCGCGACGAGGACCTTCGCGCCGACCGCCAGCCCGAGTTCACACAGATTGACTGCGAGATGTCGTTTGTCAATCAGGAGGATGTGCTCGGCATGTTTGAGGGCCTTGTAAAACATATATTCAAATATGTAAAAGACATCGACTTCACCGCGCCCTTCCCCCGCATGACATGGGCCGACGCCATGCGTCTCTACGGCTCCGACAAGCCCGACACCCGTTTCGGCATGGAGTTTGTCGAGCTCAAAGACCTCACCGGCGGCAAAGGCTTCGCCGTGCTTGACGATGCAGAATATGTAGGAGCCATCGTGGCCCCCGGATGTGCCGGCTACACCCGCAAGCAGCTCGACCAGCTCACCGACTTCGTGAAACGCCCCCAGGTAGGTGCCAAAGGCATGATGTGGGTCAAGGTCGAAGAAGACGGCTCGATCAAATCGTCGGTATCAAAATTCTACACCGAAGAGGAGCTCCGCGCCTGGACCGACCGAGCCGGCGCACAGAAGGGCGACCTCATGCTCATACTTGCCGGTCCTACAATGAAGACCCGCAAGCAGCTCTGCGAACTGCGTCTCGAGATGGGCTCGCGCCTCGGTCTGCGTGACCCGCAGAACTTCTCCTGCCTCTGGGTGGTCGACTTCCCCCTCTTCGAGTGGGACGAAGAGACACAGCGTTACTACGCCATGCATCACCCCTTCACCGCCCCCAACCCCGACGACATCCACCTGCTCGACTCCGACACAGGCGCGGTGCGTGCCACTGCCTATGACATGGTGGTCAACGGCAACGAGCTCGGCGGCGGCTCCATACGTATCCATGAGGCCGAACTGCAGGACAAGATGTTCCGCCTGCTCGGCTTGAGCGAGGAGGACGCACAATACAAGTTTGGCTTCCTCATGAACGCCTTCAAATACGGTGCACCCCCTCACGGCGGACTCGCCTTCGGCTTCGACCGCTTCGTGTCGATACTCGCCGGACTCGACTCAATCCGCGACGTCATCGCCTTCCCCAAAAACAACTCGGGACGCGACATGATGATCGACGCACCCTCGGCCATCGACGACACACAGCTCGACGAGCTCCAAATCAAGCTCGATCTTAAATAATTGAAAGCATCATAAAGATTAGAGTTTAAAGTTTATGATTTAGGTTACACATGACCTGACATAACCTTTAAACTCTTTTTTCATACACTCCCCCAACCATCTCACCGCAAAAAATGACACATGCCGACATCATAAGCGTCATCGAAGCCTACGCCTCCCCCACCCTTCAGGAATCCTGGGACAACACCGGCTGGCAGGTAACACCCTCCGGGACAACCGACCTATGCACAGGAGTCATGACGTGTCTCGACATCACCCCCGCCGTTGTTGACGAAGCCCGCGCCAAAGGGTGCAATCTCATCATCTCGCATCATCCCCTTATATTTCGCGGACTTCGCTCCATCACCGGAGCCGGCAACGCCGAGCAGGCCGTCATCTCGGCCATACGCTCAGGCATAGCCATCTATTCGAGCCACACCGCGCTCGACAGCACCCAGGGCGGAGTAAGCCACGAGCTCGGCTCACGCCTCGGGCTCACCGACATGCGCCCGCTCTCACCCTCATCCGTCAGCCCCGACGCCGGACTGGGCGTCATCGGCACCATCTCCGGCGGCATCACCCGCGCCGCATTCATCGAGACCGTCAAAAGAGCATATGACGCACCGACCGTGCGCGTCACGCAAGGCCCCCGCGAGACCGGCGACATCCACACCGTGGCCCTCTGCAGCGGTTCGGGAGGCGAATTTATCACCACCGCCATAACCCTACGGGCCGACGCATACATCACCTCCGACGTGCGTTATCACGACTTTCTCGACCATGGTCAAAAGATAATCATCATCGACACCGGGCATTTTGAGAGTGAAATATGCACTAAATCAATTTTTTCACGCATTATTTCCCAAAAATTTCCTAACTTTGCAGTCCATATGGCCACTTGTGAGCAAAATCCCGTGGCCTATATATGACTTCACCCGCCTCGGGCTGAAGCCATGATGCATTAAACCCGGCAATCAAATAACTACATCAACATATGGCCAAAGAGCAATCAAAAATCGACCAGGCTAACTCGGTAGAACACCGCCTCCGCTCCCTCTACGAGCTTCAGACAATCCTCTCTGAAATCGACCGCATCCGCACCATCCGCGGCGAACTCCCCGAGGAAGTGCGCGACCTCGAGGACGTAATAGCCGGTCTGCACACACGCATCGACAAGTACAACCACGAGATCGAGGAGCTGCGCTCCATGACCGCCCAGGAACAGAACAAAATCCAGGTGGCACAGGAGCAGATAGCAACCTACAAGACTCAGCTCGACAACGTGCGCAACAACCGCGAGTTTGACCTCCTGTCAAAAGAAATCGAGTATCAGACCCTCGAGATACAACTCTCTGAAAAGCGCATAGGCCAGTATGGCCGCGAGATCGACGCCAAGACAGCCGACATCGCCGCAGCCGAGGAGAGCCTCGTTGACCGCAACCACATCCTTGCCGACAAGCGTCAGCAGCTCGAAGAAATCATCTCCGAGACCAAGAAAGACGAGGAAGTGCTCCGCGCCAATGCCAAAGACCTCGAAGCCCGCATCGACGACCCACGCACCCTCGCCGCCTTCAAGCGCATCCGTAAGAACGCCCGCAATGGCCTCGGCGTCGTCTACATCCAGCGCAACGCCTGCGGCGGCTGCTTCAACCGCATCCCGCCACAGAAGCAGATGGAAATCAAGATGCACAAGAAAATCATCGTGTGTGAATACTGCGGACGCATCATGATCGACCCCGATCTGGCCGGCGTGACATCCGAGCACACCAACGGTTAATTTCCCCACCCCATCACCACGCACCCTATCCACCTCATGGACAAGATACAACCCGGCAAATACGTAGAAATAGCCTACAACCTCTATGCCTCGCTGCCCGGACAGCCCGAGACCATGGTACATACCGTCGAGGCCTCCGAGCCCGAACGATTCATCTATGGCGTGACCCCGGGACTCATAGCCGCACTCGCAGCCGCTATTGACGGACTCGAGCAGGGAGCCTCGTTTGACGTCAAAATCGAGCCCGCCGACGCCATCCCCTATAACCCCGACGACGTGGCCACCCTTGACCGCAACCTCTTCCTCGACGACAACGGCAAGCTCGACTCACGCGTCAAGAAAGGAGCCAAAGTGCCCATGTTCACAGCCGACGGCTACCAAATAACAGGCACCGTGCTCGAAGTCAACGACAAGGCTGTCACCATGGACTTCAACCATCCACTCGTAGGACAGGCCCTCCACTTTGCCGACGGCAAAATCATCACCGTGCGTGACGCCACACCTGAAGAGCTCCACCCCTCACGCTGCGGAGGCGGTTGCGGCGGATGTGGAGGCGGATGCGGTGACGACAGCTCCTGCGGTGATGGAGGCTGCTGCGGAGGCTGCAACTGACAATCACTACCCGACAGCCATTCCGGCAGACACACTCCGGGCCTCACAAAGCCTGACCAAACTATCAGTATATCCAACCTTAAATAACCCCATAACCTTCGGGCAAGTCCCGAACAAAAAGACATATGGCAACAACTGCAGACTTCAAAAACGGTATGTGCCTCGACATCGACGGCCAGTACTTCTTCATCGTAGAATTTCTCCACGTAAAGCCCGGCAAAGGCCCCGCTTTCGTACGCACAAAACTCAAAAATGTACAGACCGGCCGCGTTCTCGACAAGACCTGGAACTCGGGCGTTAAAGTCAATGAAGTGCGCATCGAGCGTCGTCCCTACCAGTACAGCTACAAGGACGACATGGGCTATCACTTCCTCCACACCGAGACATGGGAAGAGGTAATCATCCCCGGCGAAAGCATCGAAGGCGTACAGTTCCTCAAGGACGGCGACATCTGCGAGGCCATGGTACACGCCGAAAGCGAGACCATCCTCACCTGTGAAATGCCCACCTCGGTAGTGCTCGAAATCACCTACACCGAGCCCGGCATCAAGGGCGACACCGCCACCAACACACTCAAGCCCGCGACTGTAGAGACAGGTGCCGAAGTGCGTGTACCCCTCTTCTGCAACATCGGCGACAAGGTAGTCATCGACACACGCGACGGCTCATACAAAGAGCGCGTGAAAGAGTAACACCTCTTCGGTCACTGACACCCGACCTACACAATTTACAATCGCGGACGCAGGGCTCAACCCTGACGCCCGCGATTTTGTTTAACAAAAAACAACGGCCCTCGATATTATACAACGAACAATGCTCGAGACACATCCCTTTCCGCCCTACCTGCCCCCGTCGGCCAAAGTCCTCATCATGGGCACATTTCCGCCCCAGCCCCACCGCTGGGCCATGGAATTTTATTACCCCAACCGCACCAACGATTTCTGGCGCATCATCGGACTCCTTATCTACGGTGACAAAGATCACCTCTACGACACATCCACACGCACATTTCGACTTACGCTCATACGCGAGACCCTCGACCGTTGCGGCATAGCTCTCCATGACACCGGCCGCGAAGTAAGACGGCTCAAGGACAACGCCTCCGACAAATATCTCGAAATAGTCACCCCCGTACCCCTCTTTGAACTCCTCGGCGAGATACCCTCATGCCACACCATAGCCACCACCGGCGAGAAAGCTGCCGGAGTCATAGCCGACCTCACTTCCACCACGCCGCCGGCCATGGGCAAAAGCGTCCATGACACCGTCAACGGCCTCGACATCTGGCGCATGCCCTCCACTTCGCGCGCCTACCCCCTGCCCCTCGAGCAAAAAGCAGACTACTATGCCACACTGCTGCGCTCGGTCGCGATAATATAATACATAACCATTTACTCGCTCTATGTTACTATCAATACTGCTGCTCATACTCGGACTATGCCTCATACTTGCCGGGGCCAATTTCATGACCGACGGCTCGGTCGCCATCGCCAAACGGTTTGGAATGTCAGACTTCCTTATCGGCCTGACCATCGTGGCCATGATGACCAGCGCACCCGAACTCGTGGTATCCATAACCGGAGCCGTCAATGCCTCGCCCGAAATGGCCATAGGCAACATCGTGGGCTCAAACATATTCAACATACTCGTAATCATTGGCCTGACAGCCGTCATAAGCCCGATAATAGTCACACGCGGCATACTCGTCAACGAGATACCGCTCGTCATGCTGTCGTCAATCGTGCTCCTCATCATGGGCTGCGCGCCATGGCTTGACGGAGGCGCGATGACCGTGACACGCGTCGACGGATTACTGTTGCTCGTATTCTTTGCCATCTTCATGCGCTACACCATCGCCTCGGCTAAGAAGTCGCTCCAACCGCTCCCCGCCACCGCCGACAAGACCGAGACTGAGACAAAAAAATCCGGTCCACTGTGGCGCGCCATCCTCATCACCGTCGGCGGTCTCGGCTGTCTCATACTGGGCGGCAACTGGTTTGTCGACAGCGCGTCGGCCATAGCGCGCAGCCTCGGCTGGAGCGAAGGACTGATCGGACTCACCATCCTTGCCGCAGGCACTTCTCTCCCCGAGCTCGCCACCTCGCTCGTCGCCGCCACCAAAGGCCATTCCGACATGTGTCTCGGCAACGTCATCGGCTCCAACATCTTCAATATATTTCTCGTTCTTGGCTGCACCGCCACCGTCATGCCGCTCCCCTTCGGCTCCATAGGAGTCCTTGACCTCGCGGTGCTTGCAGTGGCAAGCCTTCTCTTCTGGCTGTTCGGATGGTTTTACCGCGAGCGCACCATCACCCGCGCCGAAGGAGCCGTGCTTATACTATGTTACATCGCCTACATCACATATCTCTACCTTAATCTTCCCGACTAAGCCATTCTATGCGGCCAGAATTTGTGCCGAAATTACAGTTTTACGCCTCATTTACACAAATTTTATTTCCAAAGGTGACACATTTAACGTAAAATTTGTGTAATTTTGCACATCCTTTTGTCTAAACCATTGAGCTGCCACATGCTTACATCCGCGGCTCGGAACAAAACAACACCGTTTCTTAATTAAAGCAATGGAAAACTTAATCACCATTTCGCCGTCACCCCACGCGCACACCCCTACCACTGTGACGCGGCTGATGCTTCATGTCATCATCGCCTTGATACCCGCAGTGCTCGTCGCGCTCTACTACTTCGGCATCGGTGCGGCCATTGTCATCGCCACCGCAATTGTGGGATGCGTAGCCGCCGAGTATCTAATCACACGCTACATGATGGGACGCAAGCCCGCCATCGGCAACCTCTCGGCCGTACTCACCGGACTGCTCCTGGCTCTCAACCTGCCCTCCAACATCCCCGTGTGGATGATTCTGATAGGCTGTGTCGTAGCCATCGGCATAGGCAAACTCACATTCGGAGGTCTCGGATGCAACATCTTCAACCCCGCACTCGTAGGCCGCGTGTTTCTGCTCCTTTCATTCCCCGTAGCCATGACCACATGGCCCGAACCACTCGTCAACCGCATGGCCTATACCGACGCCACCACCGGCGCGACCATCCTCGGCCAGCTCAAAATGGGTCTTGTGGAGCCCGCCGATATCAATCTGCTTGACGCCGCCATGGGCAACATCGGTGGCTCACTCGGCGAAGTCGGTGCCATAGCCCTGATACTCGGATTTATCTATCTGCTCTGCTTCCGCGTCATCACATGGCACATCCCCGTAGCCATCGTGGGCACCGTGGCACTCTTCTCGCTCTGCATAGGCGCGCCTGTCGGTGTCGAAATCCTCTCGGGCGGACTCCTGCTCGGCGCGATATTCATGGCCACCGACTATGTAACCTCGCCCATGAGCCGCTCGGGCATGCTCCTCTATGGAGTAATGATCGGCATCATCACACTCGTAATACGTCAATGGGGCGCATACCCCGAGGGTATGTCATTTGCCATCCTCATCATGAACGGAGTGACACCCATCATCAACCGATATATGAAACCACGTAAATTTGGCGAAGGGAGGGCTACAGCATGAAATCGACACTCGTAAACATGGTGCTCTCACTCGGCATCATCACAATCGTGGCCGCAGCCGCTCTGGCCGGCGTATACACTCTCACTGAGGAGCCCATCGCACAGGCCAAGGCCCAGAAGCAGAAGGACGCCATCGGGCAGGTGCTCCCCGGCATTGACTTCAACAACAATCCCGCCGATGAAGCCATACAGGTGACCGTCGACGGCGAGACTGTGACCCTCTTCCCCGCCCGCAAGGACGGCAAACTCATAGGCACCGCAGTCGAGAGCCATGACAACAACGGATTCTCGGGCCTCATCACAGTAATGTATGGCTTCAATCCCGAAGGCGATATCACCGGCTATGCCGTGATGCAGCACGCCGAAACCCCCGGCCTCGGCTCCAAGATGGATGAATGGTTCCGCGACTCCGCCCACTCAATCGTAGGCCTCAACGCCAACACTGCCAATCTCACCGTAAGCAAAGACGGCGGAGATGTCGACGCCATCACTGCCGCCACCATCTCGTCGCGAGCATTCCTGCGCGCGCTCACGCTCGCCAATCAAGCTCTCCATCAGTCCAACGCCCAGCAATAATCACTAAGCCATGAACGATAAACTTAAAATACTCTTCAACGGCATCATAGCCGAAAACCCCACTTTCGTGCTTATGCTGGGCATGTGTCCCACACTGGGTACCACCGGCAGCGCGATCAACGGCATGAGCATGGGACTTGCCACCATGGCAGTGCTCATATGCTCCAACGTGGTGATTTCGCTCATAAAGGACTTCGTGCCTTCTAAGGTGCGCATCCCCGCCTACATCGTGGTCATCGCAGCCTTCGTGTCGGTGCTTCAGCTCGTGATGGAAGCCTACTTGCCCTCGCTCTACGCCACTCTCGGCATCTTCATTCCCCTCATCGTGGTCAATTGTATAGTGCTCGGCCGCGCCGAGGCCTTCGCCTCGCGCCACGGAGTGTTTGACAGTTGTCTCGACGGCATAGGCATAGGTCTCGGCTTCACCGTAGCCCTCACCCTGCTCGGAGCGGTGCGCGAGTTTCTCGGCACAGGCAAGATATTTGACGCCACCATCTATCCCGAACAGTTCGGTTCGCTGGTATTCGTGCTCGCACCCGGCGCGTTCATCGCTCTGGGCCTGCTCATCGCACTCTTCACCAAGCTCCGCGAAGCCAAGTAAGCAGTCATAATCCACACTCTAAAAGACCAATCAGATGCTCGAATATATCTCCATCATCATCACGGCAATCTTTGTCAACAACATCGTCTTTGCCCAATTTCTCGGCATATGCCCCTTCATAGGCGTGTCGCGCAAGCTCTCGAGCGCAGTGGGCATGGGAGCCGCTGTGACATTCGTCATGGTCCTCGCCACAGCCATCACATGGCTGCTTCAGGCATTGGTGCTCACCCCCTTCGGCCTCGGCTTCATGCAGACAATAGTCTTCATTCTCGTCATCGCGGCACTCGTGCAGATGCTCGAGATTATCCTCAAGAAGATAGCCCCGGTGCTCTATAGCGCGCTCGGAGTGTTCCTGCCACTCATCACCACCAACTGCGCCGTGCTTGGCGTAGCCATCACCGTGGTGCAGAAAAACATGGACCTTGGCCAGAGCCTCGTCTATGCCGTAGCCACCGCCATCGGTTTCACCATGGCCATCTCAATCTTTGCCGGCATCCGCGAGCAGCTCGCCCTCGCCGACACTCCCAAAGCCATGCGTGGTGTGCCCATCGCCCTTATCTGCGCCGGCCTCCTGGCCATGGCATTCATGGGCTTCTCAGGCATCAAAATCGGCTAAACCAGCCAAGAGACTCTAAAGTCTCCCAAAGGATAGTAAAACGAAACAGGAGAACGGTAGTTTCAATCATTGACTACCGTTCTCCTGTTTCTTTATTTATCAACTGACTGTTATCAGCGGTCACTCCGCGTCAGTCGTTGTCGTTTCGGTCGTGCCGTCCTTGAGTGTTATCTTGATGAGGCCCTTGGGATATTGCTGATCAGTCTTGATAACATCGATCGACTGAATGCTCTTCGGATCCATGTTATCGATTCTATCGACCTTCTTTCCGTCCACAAGCACCGTCACACCTGAAGCAATAGCTTCGTTTACATTAATCGGCTGAGACCCCGCGCTACGGCTGACAGTACCTTTTTTGTTCGTCAGCTTGAATAAAATAGGCAGTGTATACCTCACAGCGACAGGCTCACCTCTCAATTTACCGGGGATAAAATCGGGCAGTTGCATTACCACCCTCTTGGCCTCCTCGTCAATCGACTCGCACACTCCGCGCACCACCGTCGGTGATGTCACCTTACCGTCCTTGTCGACCACAAACTGCATCACGACACGACCCTGCACACTGTCTCTATACGCGTCGGCCGGATAACGCACCGACTGTGCAATCAACTTCATCAATTCTGTCTGACCGCCGGGAAAGCTCGGAGGGGTCTCCACTACATCATAGACACGTCTGTCATCGTCCGACACCTTCCCACGCACCTCGTCCAACTCTGTTTTAGACTTCTGAGGCGTATTGTCGGCATACCCCACCACGACCATTTCACCAAGATTTCCGTCCGTGGCTTTGGCTTTCTCGGTCTCGGAGGCAGAAGTATTCTTTTGCACCACGACCTCCTTCTGCGGTTTGCGAGCCGGTTCGGGGTCAGAGTTCACTGCGGCCACAGACTCAACCTTATCGGCCGAGGGGACATACTGAGCAATGTCCACAGGCAACACTTGCGCGTCACCGCGATTTTCACTAATTTTGTCCTCACCAATCAGCAGGTCGGTGTCGGCCACCGAGTCAAACACTTCGGCCACAGCCGGAAGATTGGTCACTAACAATGCTCCGCCGAGCGCGGGCACTAACACGAGGGCGCGCAGACGGCGCGTCGTCGATGTCCGGGAATTGTACATCATAGTTATACGTTTTTTAAGTTTACTGTGATTCAGGCTGTTGGCAAGTGACGGGAATCTCGCGCCGACAGCCTTTTTTATTAATAACATCTGATATTGCTTGATATTCAGTCCCGAGCGCATCACTCCGGCATCGGCCTGATATTCATGCACAGCCTTGAGCTCCTCGCGCATGAGCCACGCAGCCGGATTATACCACTGCAATGCGGCTACAGTCTGGGCCATGAGCAGGTCTATCCAATGACAGAGCCTTACATGATTGCGCTCATGCTCAAAAATCATCTCGCCGGCCTCTTCATAGTCACGCCGCGACATCACGATGACACGCATCACGCTGAACGGGGCTATCCCCTCATCGTCGATAAGCACCACTCTACGGTCATTGACCATGACATACTCACCCTTGCGCACTATCATCACAAGCCTCGCCGCGACCATGAGCGTATGGGCCGTGACGACCAATATGCCGGCAAGATATATCCACAGGAGCACCTGCATGGCCACCGCTACTCCCTGCACTCCGGCCGGCTCGTCGACAACCGTCATCATCGGGATAAGCTCTCCCACCCCCACCGCTATTTCGGCCTGAGGCAGCGACACCTCGGCCCGGGACATCAGCAACGCCATGCGAAACGGCATCAGCAACGCCATGGCATAGATTATCCACAACACCAGGCGGTTAAACGAATGCTGACACTCCGACGCCAACACCCACTTGTAGGCAAGATAAAGCCCGACAAGCACCACCGAACTTTCTATCGAATAGGACATCAATGCTCCCATAACGCGATTTTTAAGGTATAGGACGGCCATTACCGCGACATTTTGCCGCAGCACCGTAACATATTATGAAAAATTTAATTTTAAAGCGTATCGATTACTTTTCCGCCTCCGGACAGTCCTTTTCCTCGACCATGCGGATTATCTCCTTAAGTTCGTCGACCGAAATCTTTTCTTCCTCGACAAGAGCTGAGACGGCACTCTTATACGAGTCATTGAAATAATTGGTTATCACCTGCTTGAGTGAACGCTCGCGCATTTCCTCCTGCTTGGTGACCGCATAGTAGCGATAGGTCGGGCCAAAGGTCTCATGAGCCACACGACCCTTCTCCTCAAGTATACGCACGAGAGTCGACACGGTGTTGAAATGTGGCTTGGGCTCGGGATAATAGGTAAGCATCTCGCGCACGAAAAGCGGGCCATGTTCCCAGAGCATTTTCATCACCATCATTTCTTTCTCTGTGAGAAGGGGATTGGGTTTTCTTCCTGCTTTCATATCATTATACTTGTTTAATGGATTGATTCCTTGTCTTACTTTGAATGTCTACCGCAAAGATATAACTAATATTTCAGTTATGCAAAACTAATTTTATATTTTTGCAGAAAAAAATCACTTTTTTCATTATCTTGTTCGCCCTGCCGACACACTCGTCGGCGCAATAAGACATATAGACCAATAATAGGGCTTTTTCACTCTAATTTATCCATCCTAAAAATAAACTTTTTATACGCAAAAAGGGTTAAATTTGCAGAGACTATCACGCATACATCAACTATTTATATCAGACCAACAATGAAATTGCGTTTCACAGTAATTTCCGTCATACTGTCAGCCGCCCTTCAGGGCATGTCACAGGAGCCGGGACCGGTAGTGGCCGAAGGGTCGACACTCACCCTCGCCCAATGTCGCGACCTCGCTCTCGGCAACAACAAAAACCTCCGCCGCGGGGCTGAGGAACTGCGCGCGGCAGGTTATCAGAAAAAGGAGGCTTTTGCAGCCTACCTCCCGTCCATCGACTTTGCCGGCGGATACATGTACAATCAGAAAGAGCTTTCGATGTTTGACTCCGACCAGTTGCTTCCTGTCAAGACTTTCAACATCGAGAAGCAGGGCTACGAGTTCAACGTCGTGAAAAACCCCATGACCGGCGAGCCCATAAAGGTAGGCGGTCAGTTTGTGCCCGAGCAGGTGGCCTATCTGCCCAAGGAAGCACTCACCTATGACATCCACAACGTATTTTTCGGAGCGGTGACCCTCACCCAGCCCATCTTCATGGGCGGAAAGATTGTGGCCATGAACAAGATTACAGGCTATGCCGAGGAGCTTGCCAAGAGCCGACTCGACTACTCTGTAACCGACGTAATCTATGCCGTCGACGCTGCCTATTGGCAAGTGGTGTCGCTCAAAGCCAAGCAACAGTTGGCCGAGAGCTACGTCAACCTGCTCGACACTCTGAGCCACAATGTGTCGCTCATGATCAAAGAGGGCGTAGCCACGCGCAGCGACCAGCTCACCGTCGATGTCAAACTCAACTCGGCCCGCGTCGACCTGACCAAAGTCAACAACGGCCTCGTGCTCTCACGCATGGCACTCGCCCAGGTGTGCGGCCTGCCGCTTGACACACGTTTCTCTCTGGCCGACGAGGATGCTCCCCGCATAACCACCCCCGCGGTCATAGCCGACGACACCCCCATCGACATGCAGGAAGTCTACAGTCGTCGTAACGACCTGCGCCAGCTCGAACTCGGCGTGAAGATCTACGAGCAGAAGGCCAAGGTGGTCCGCTCGGAGATGATGCCCAACCTTGCCCTCGTGGGTGCCTACTCGTTCTCCAACCCCAATCTCTACAACGGATTCAAAAACAAGTTCAACGGCCAGTTCTCCGTCGGAGCCATGCTCACCATACCCATCTGGCACTGGGGCGGCAATTACAACAAATATCGTGCCGCCAAGGCCCAGACCAACGCCATGCGCATGGAGCTTGACAACGCCAAGGAAATGATAGACCTCCAGGTGCGCCAGGCCACCTACAAGGCCGACGAGGCTCTCAAGACCCGCCGCATGACCGAGGTTAACCTCGCCAAAGCTGACGAAAACCTGCGTTGTGCCGACCTCGGGTTCCGTGACGGCGTGATGACCGTCGACAACGTGATGGAGGCTCAGACCGCATGGCTCAAGGCCCACAGCGAGAACATCGACGCAGCCATTGACGTATATCTCTGCGACGTGTATCTCTCCAAGGTGCTCGGCACTCTGCACTGATATATTCCATAGACTCAATTCATAACCAACCGACAACAATCAAGAACCCAATATGTCCAACACAGTATCACAAGAGCAGAAAGAAAACAAAGCCCTGCTCGTCGCTCTCGGCCTCGTGGTGGCTGCATGCATCGTGCTCGCCATCATAGGATTCGTATTTCTCGACAAGCCTGCCGACATTATCGAAGGTCAGGCCGACGCCACATCAATACGCATCTCGGGCAAGCTGCCCGGACGCGTGGCCGACATCTATGTCAGCGAAGGTGACATGGTAAAAGCCGGCGACACCCTCGTGCACATACACTCATCGCTCGCCGAGGCCCAGCTCATGAGGGCCGAGGGCATGGAGACCGTAGCCCGCACTCAGGACCGGAAGGTCGATGCCGGCACACGCGTACAGATTATCAACGCCGCTGCCGACCTCGTGACTCAGGCCGAGGCTGCCGTGACCATAACCAAAAAGACTTATGACCGACTGCAAAACCTCTTCAACGAAGGTGTAGTCTCCGAGCAGAAACGCGACGAGGCAAAAGCCGCCTATGATGCGGCCGTGGCCGGACGCGACGCCGCCCGCAGCCAGCTCGAGCTGGCCAAGGCCGGAGCTCAGAAAGAGGACAAGGAGAGCGCGGCAGCGATGGTCAATGTGGCCAAAGGCGGTGTGGCCGAAGTGCAGAGCCTCCTCGAAGACCAGTATCTCGTGGCACCATGCGACGGTCAGATTGACCAGATTTATCCCGAAGTGAGCGAGCTTGTGATGCTCGGCGCACCCATCATGAATCTCCTCAAGACCGACGACAAGTGGGTGACATTCAACGTGCGCGAAGACCTGCTCAACGACATGCCCCTCGGCGGTGAAATCGAAGTGATGATACCCGCACTCGACAAGAAGAAAGTAAAGGCCAAGATATACTACTCGCGCGACCTCGGCAGCTATGCCACATGGCAGGCCACCAAGTCGACCGGCCAGTGGGACAGCAAGACTTTTGAAATCAAGGCCCGTACACTCGAAGCCATACCCGAACTTCGTCCCGGCATGACTGTGGTCTACTTCAAGCCCTGACACCGGCCCGCTCTCTCCCACTCTCATATTAAATTATTACCCCTAAACCCTTAAGAGAACATGCTTCCCTCACTACGTCGCGGCATAATGACACTCTGCTCTCGCAGGATCTACATCTTCATGATGGTGATCGTGCCGCTGGGATGCGCATTTTTCTTTCTCAACCTCATGCACGAGGGATTGCCGCTCAAGGTGCCCGTCGCGATGGTCGACATGGACCACTCCACTCTCTCGCGCCGCATAGGCCGCTCGCTCAACGCAAGCGAGCTCATCGACATCTCGGTCGACTGCGAGAGCTTCCACTCGGCCATCGACAAAGTGAGGGGCGGAGAGATATTCGGATTCTTCTACATCCCCACCGATTTTCAGGAGAAGGCCCTCAGCGGCCGCACCCCCACCCTCTCCTTCTACTCCAACATGACCATCTTCGTGCCGGGCACACTATCGTTCAAAGGTTTCAAGACGATAGCGGTCACCACTTCGGGCGGCATCGTGCAGACCACTCTCACCAGCGCGGGTGTCGATGACAACACCGTGGGCTCGCTCATCACTCCGCTCAAGACCGACATCCACCCGATAGGCAATCCCTGGACCAACTATTCCATCTATCTCTCCCAGTCGTTTCTGGCCGGAGTCATGGCTCTGCTCGTGATGCTCGTCACATCATTCAGCATATGTCAGGAGCTCAAGCAAGGCACCTCCCCCGAGTGGCTTGCCACAGCCAAAGGCAGCATGCCGCTCGCGCTCGCAGGCAAGCTCCTCCCACAGAGTGTGGTGTTCATATCGGTGGGTGTGGCCATACAGTCCATAATGTTTCAATATCTCCACTTCCCGCTCAACTGCTCTCCATGGCATATGATACTGGCCATGATACTGCTGGTGCTTTCCTGCCAGGCCTTCTCACTGGTGATAGTCGAGATTGTCCCCAACCTGCGCCTCTCCCTG
Source organism: Duncaniella muricolitica (assembly GCF_910574735.1). Classification (NCBI taxonomy): domain Bacteria; kingdom Pseudomonadati; phylum Bacteroidota; class Bacteroidia; order Bacteroidales; family Muribaculaceae; genus Duncaniella; species Duncaniella muricolitica. Next base: position 32,596 of record NZ_CAJTCF010000038.1, read on the forward strand.
AGCATATGCAGCCTCATCGGCATCCTGTGCTTCTCGGTGGCAGGCTTCTCCTTTCCGGTCGAAAAAATGTATGGCTCAATAGGCATATTTGCCTACCTCATGCCCATACGTTACTATTTCCTCATCTACATCGACCAGGCTCTCAACGGACTCCCGCTCTACTACTCGCGCTATTATTATATAGTCATGCTCGCGATGCTGTTTGTGCCGGTGCTGGGACTCAGACGTCTGCGCGCCCGCTGCCTCAACCCGGTATATATTCCTTAACATTACATTCTTATGAAATGGTTTAAAAGTCTGTTCAGGGTATGGCGAAGGGAGACATGGCTGGTATTTACCGACATCGGAGTAATGCTCTTCTTTTTCGGACTGCCGCTGGCCTATCCCATAGTCTACACCCTCATATATAACCCCGAAGTCGTCACGGAAATACCCACCGTGATTGTCGACAACTCGCGCACCGCCGAAAGCCGCGATCTGGCCCGCACCCTCGATGCGACCCAGGCCATCGACATCAAAGGCTACGCCGCCAACATGGCCGAAGCCCGTCGCGCATGGGCCGAGAAAGAGTGTTACGGCATCATAGAGATTCCGGCCGACTATGCCAAGCGGCTCGGACAGGGCGGCTCGGCCACCATATCGTTTTACAACGACATGTCGCTGCTCATACGCTACCGTCAGTATCTCTTCGCGCTGACCGGCGTGCAGATGCACGAGGTCTCCGAGATTACAGCCGAACGCGTGGCCACTCGCGGAGGCATCCTGGCCACACGCGTCACAGGACTCCCGGTCGACACCGCCTCGGAATGTCTCGGCGACCCCACCCAGGGCTTCGCATCGTTCATCATGCCCGGCATAGTGGTGCTGATACTCCAGCAGAGCATGCTCCTCGGCATCACTATGATCGCAGGCACAGCCGCCGACCGCCGACGCCGCAACCGCGGACGCGACCCCTATGCCTACGACGCCTCCCCGCTGGCCGTTGTGCTCGGCAAGAGTCTCTGTTATCTGATGCTCTATATCCCCGTGAGCTACTACATACTCCACATCGTGCCCGAGATGTTCGCCCTGCCCCACGTAGGCGACGTGGTCGACTATATGCCATTTGTCTTCGCCATGCTCGTGGCCACGACTTTTCTCGGACAGACACTTCAGGTATTTGTGCGCGAACGCGAGACTTCGCTGCTCGTCATCGTCTACACCTCGGTGGTATTTCTCTTCCTCTCGGGTCTGACATGGCCGCGCTACGCCTTCAATAAATTCTGGCTTATGGTCTCCGACCTCATCCCGGCCACATGGGGCGTCGAAGGCTTCATACGCATCAACTCCAACGCCGCCACCATCTCCGACGTGAGCCGCTATTACTGGAGCTTGTGGGCTCTCACCGCTCTCTACTTCCTTCTGGCCCTCGCCCTCCGCGCCTACGTCTCCCGCCGGCCCGACCAACAGTCCGTGCCTGTCGCTCATAATAACTGAACGCGATAGCGAATATTCACCGGATATTCACTATCTTTGCGGGTGAATAATGGATACCGATTTCGACATACACAACAAGGCCAACCCCGACAAGGAATTTGAACGGGCATTGCGTCCGTCATACTTCGACTCGTTCAACGGCCAGGAAAAGATAGTAGAAAACCTCAAAGTATTCGTCCAGGCCGCCCGCATGCGTGGCGAGGCTCTGGACCATCTGCTGCTGTTCGGACCTCCGGGACTCGGCAAGACCACACTCGCCGGCATCATTGCCAACGAACTCGGCGTAAACCTCAAGGTCACCTCAGGCCCCGTGCTCGACAAGCCTGGCGACCTGGCAGGCATACTCACCTCGCTCGAAGACAACGACGTGCTCTTCATCGACGAGATACACCGTCTGAGCCGCGTGGTGGAGGAATATCTCTACTCGGCCATGGAGGACTATCGCATCGACATAATGATCGACAAGGGCCCCGGAGCACGTTCCGTACAGTTGTCACTCTCACCCTTCACTCTCGTCGGAGCCACCACCCGCTCGGGCATGCTCACAGCCCCGATGCGCGCACGCTTCGGCATCAACTGCCATCTTGAATATTACAGCCACGAAGTGCTCGAACGCATCATCGCCCGCTCGGCCGCACTGCTGAAAGTGCGCATCACAGCCGAAGCGGCCCACGAAATAGCGATGCGTTCGCGAGGCACACCGCGTATAGCCAACTCTCTGTTGCGGCGAGTACGCGACTTCGCCCAGGTCAAAGGCTCGGGCGACATCGACCCCGAGATAGCGCGCTTTGCCCTCGAGGCTCTCAACATCGACCGTTACGGACTCGACGAGATGGACCACAAACTGCTGCTCACGATGATCAACAAGTTTGACGGCGGCCCCGTCGGGCTCTCCACCATCGCCACCGCCATAGGCGAGGAGCAGGACACCATCGAGGAGGTCTACGAACCATTCCTCATAATGGAAGGCTTTCTCCGCCGCACACCACGCGGTCGCGAGGTGACATCGCTTGCATATAACCATCTTCGCATCAACCCACCCTCACATCAAGCCAGCCTATGGCCGGAATAAAATCGCTCGCAAAAGACACTGCCATCTACGGTCTCAGCAGCATCATCGGACGCTTCCTCAACTGGTGTCTCGTGCCGCTCTACACCCAGATGTTTCCCGCGTCGGAATACGGAGTGGTCACCTACGTCTACGCAGCCGTAGCCCTCGCCCTCATAATACTCACCTATGGCATGGAGACGGGATTTTTCCGCTTCGCCAACCACGAACGCTACTCCGACCCCATGGAGGTCTACTCCACCGGTCTCATCTCGCTTGGAGTCAGCTCCACAGCCTTTGTGGCACTTATGCTGGCCTTCATCGGTCCGGTCTCGGCCGCCCTTCACGCCCCCGCCCATCACGACTACATCGTCATGATGGTCATCACCGTCGCGCTCGACGCCTTCACGGCCCTGCCGTTCAGCTATCTGCGCTACGCCAAGCGTCCCATACGTTTTGCCTCGCTCCGTCTGATCAACATCGCGGCCAACATAGGGCTCAACCTGTTTTTCATACTCCTCTGCCCCTGGCTCTGGGACAATGCCCCGGGATGGATAGCATGGTTCTATGACCCAGACTTCGGCATAGGCTACATATTCCTGGCCAATCTCATATCCTCGGCCCTCAACCTCCTGCTGCTCCTGCCCGAGCTCCACGGTTTCCGCTGGCGGTTCAACCCCGCGCTGTGGCGCGAGATGATAGCCTACTCCGCCCCGCTCCTCGTGCTCGGAGTGGCCGGTATCATGAACCAGACTCTCGGCACTCTGCTCATGCCCATGCTTTACACCGACAAGACCCAAGCCATAGCCGACGTCGGCATCTACGGAGCCAACTACAAGATAGCCATCGTGATGGTGATGTTCATCCAGGCCTTCCGCTTTGCCTACGAACCCTTCATCTTCGCGCGAGCCAAAGAGCAGGGCGAAGACCGCCTGCAAAGCTATCGCGACGCCATGCGGTGGTTTCTGATATTCGCCATGGTGATATTCATCGGAGTGATGTACTACATGGACATCCTGCGCCACTTCATAGCATCGTCCTATTTCAGCGGACTCAGGATAGTACCCATACTCATGATAGCCGAATTGTTTTTCGGCATATTCTTCAACCTCTCGCTGTGGTACAAGCTCACCGACCGCACCGTCTGGGGCATGTGGCTATCGCTTCTCGGGCTCGCCGTCACTGTCGGGCTCAACATACTGCTCGTGCCCCGTTACGGCTACATAGGCTGCGCCTGGGCCGCTCTCGGTTGTTACGGCGTCATGATGGTGGCAAGCTACATAGCCGGACGCATACACTACCCCATAGGCTACAATGTGCCACGACTGCTGTTTTACTTCATCGCCGGCATCGCATTCTGGATGGTAGGTGACATCATAGCCATTGAGTCACACCCTTGGCTCACCATGCTCATCCGCACACCGCTCCTGCTGCTCTACATCCTCATGGTATTGCGCATCGAGCGCGTCACCCTCCGGAGTCTCTTACCGAATAAAAAGTAATAAGTTTAGAAAGTTAAGACAGGAGTACAGGAGTATAAATAACGTGAGTTCGATATAAGAGTTCAGTTATCCAATAATAAAACAATCAGCCATTTAGCATAAAACTAAATGGCTGATTTTCTTGGTATTCTCGCGAAAAATTCGTAAATTTATAGTGTCCAATTATAACATTTAC
>NZ_CAJTCF010000039.1:0-36212 GCF_910574735.1 Duncaniella muricolitica
AAAAAAAAAACAAATATGCAAGTAAAATAATGTTTATTTTCTTGATATTCAATAGCTTTTATGAGCGTCAAATGCGAAGTGATAATTGAACGTTAAGCTGCTATTGTTTCGTCATAATATGAGTACGGCATACCTACCTGAGTAGTTACCTTTTGTTGACAGTGACGGAAAACGAAACAGGGGGTACGGGAGTTTTTTGATTTTACTCCCGTACCCCCTAACTTAAGAAAAATCGTGTATCTATTGTTTCGGGCGTATGCTGTGCCTGTCGGGGATGCGAAACTTGTTGAGTTCGGCGGCCGACAGCACGTGTGCCCCCGGCAGATCGGGACACTTTATCTGTTTAATCTTTTCCATTTTCAAATTTTGGCAATATCCTGTTGAGTATTAGCAAGACGGTGAGATAGGTCACTCCGAGCACCACCGCATCGATGCGCAGCGGGAAGATGCCGTCAAACCATCCGCCGCCCAGATAGCAGAAAAACAGACACCAGAGCGTGCATTGCACGCTGACACACAGTGTGCACCAGGCTCCGGCGCGGAAATGCTGATACCATATGCTCCACAGCGTGTAGGGGAGACAGCATGCGTTGAAGAGGGCCAGGTAGGGGAGACTCTGCGGGAAAACAAGCAGCGTGAGCAGACTGACGGAGAAATAGGTGAACCCGATTTCACTCCATCCGAAAAATCCCATCAGCTTGGATGCCGAGGTCTCGAGAATGCTGTCACATCCGCCCTCCTGAAGCACCTTGCACACCTCATCGGCCGCCCGGCTGTGAATCCTGAGCGATTTCTGCACGAGCAGGTATGTGAAATAGAGTCCGGCGAGGTTGAAGAGTGTGAGCAGGATTGTCGACACATGTGCGTAGATATGGTTGCTTACAAACAGGTAGACAAAAAGCAGCAACACACCGGCTACTATGCCCTTGTCACGCAGACGTGTAAGCAGTTTCACACGCCGGTGGGCGGCATAGTCAGGCTCGCATGCGTCCTCGTGTGGAAATCCGCAGAAAGCCACGCCGCTCCACGCTTCGGTCCACTTGTCGCGCGGAGTGCTCTCGCCCGCTCCCTGCGATAGACAGCTTACACTCTTGTCGTCGACCGAGGTCACTATCACGAGGCCGCTGTCGGTGGGGGCTATGAACGGCACAGGGAGCTGCGAGAGCTGCGATTTGTCGGCCACACGATAGGCTCGGGTGTCAACGCCATACTTTTCAAGCAGCTTGGAGAGCCCGAAGAGAGTCTTGAACGGCATGGATGCCATTTCGTCGGCGACATATTCGTCAGTATAGGGCACGCCAAGTAGTCCGAGATAATCCGACAGTATATTTCCCATGTTTAGTTGCCCTTCGGGCAAAGGTTATAAGGTTATGAGGTTATAAGGAGGGCTTTTCTATTTCTTTTTTTAAGCTATTCCTTTTCGCTGTTACTTTTTAGCTTATAAGGTTATGAGGTCAGGGCCTCATAACCTTATAAGAGTTTTTGCCTATGGCTGTTGCTCGACTTTGCTCAGGAGCACGTCGCCCTGTATCTCGCCGCTGTGACGCCACACTTCGGTGCCGTTTTTGTAGACGATAAATGTGGGCACCGAGCGCACTCCGGCTTCGTCGGCCTCGGCGGAGTTTTTGTCAATGTCGAGCTGTACTACGGGCACGCGTCCGTCAAGAAGCTCTTTTACCTGCTCGACCACAGGTTGCATACCGCGGCAGTGAGGACACCAGGTGGCAAAAAACTCAACGAGTATCACCGGGTCAGTGTTGATCAATTCCTTATAAGTCATAATTTCAATAGTTTGAGGATTGAATTTTCATAACTCAATAACGCACCGGCCGATATAATGGTTTATCGTTGTGAACACTTTTAACCTAAGGTCGTTTGTATATGTGAAGAATAAACCGTAATTTTGCGGACTCATAATCATTATTTTCAAGACGTTTCAATGAAAACTGCTTTAATAACAGGTATTACCGGTCAGGATGGATCATTTCTCGCCGAATTCCTATTAGAAAAAGGTTACAACGTACACGGTACAATTCGCCGTTCAAGTGTTGACTATCGCGAACGCATCGCACATCTTGAAGGTCATCCTAACTTTCACCTTCATTATGCCGACCTCGGCGACTCAATGTCGCTCCTTCAGGTCATCGGCAAAGTACGCCCCAACGAAATTTACAACCTCGCGGCCCAGAGCCACGTACAGGTATCGTTTGACGCGCCCGAGTTTACAGCCGACGTTGACGCCACCGGCGTACTCCGCATTCTTGAGGCCGTGCGTCAGGTGGGTCTCACCGATACTTGCCGCATCTATCAGGCTTCAACTTCAGAGCTTTACGGCAAGGTGGAGGAGGTGCCTCAGAACGAGAACACACCCTTCCATCCCTATTCACCCTATGCCGTGGCCAAGCTCTACGGATTCTGGATTGTCAAGGAGTATCGCGAGGCTTACAATATGTATTGCTGCTCGGGCATCCTCTTCAACCACGAGTCGGAGCGTCGCGGCGAGACTTTCGTCACACGCAAAATCACTCTCGCTGCCGCCCGCATAGCTCAGGGCAAGCAGGAGAAACTCTATCTCGGCAATCTCTCGTCGCTCCGCGACTGGGGCTATGCCAAGGATTATGTAGAGTGTATGTGGCTCATACTCCAGCAGGATAAGCCCGAGGATTACGTAATCGCCACAGGCGAGCAGCACTCGGTGCGAGAGTTCTGCCAGCTTGCTTTCCGCCGTGCCGGCATCGAGCTTCGCTTTGAAGGCGAAGGTGCCGACGAGAAAGGTATCGACGTGGCTACCGGCAAGGTGGTCATCGAGGTGTCGCCCGACTTCTATCGTCCTACCGATGTGGTCAACCTTTGGGGCGACCCCACAAAGGCCAAGGCCAAACTCGGATGGGATCCCTCAAAAAAGACCTCGTTTGAGGAGCTCGTCAACCTTATGGTCGACGCCGACATGGCCAAGGTGGCTATCGAGCGCGCCGGCGAAAAGGTCCGCACCAACCTCGCCGAGTATCTCGAGAAGGGTATCGTTAAGTAAGTATAGAGTATACAAAGTATAGAGTATAGGGATTGGCGTCGATGTCGCACTATAAGTCGGCATCATGGCCAATCCCTATACCTATATAATATATGGTATGGCATGTTGCGCATCGGTCATAATATTGCGGCTAAGATTGCGTTACTACATTAGTAAATTTATCGCTAAAACGCTATGGGAGTGTTTCGTTTCAAACAGTTTTCGGTCGACGACAGCCGCAGTGCCATGAAGATTGGCACTGACGGGGTGCTTCTCGGGGCCTGGGCCAATTGTGGCGGGGCGGCGACAGTCGTGGATGTCGGTACAGGCACCGGCCTGATAGCCCTTATGATGGCACAGCGATATGCCGACGCCCGGGTTTTGGCCATAGATGTCGACAATGCCGCGTGTGAGGATGCGCGGGCCAATGTCGCCGCCTCTCCGTGGACCGGTCGTGTCACGGTGATTGAGGGCGATGTGCTCGGTTGGATTCCCGACGACTCTACGGGGCGACCGCTATGCATAGTGTCCAACCCTCCGTTTTTCACCGAAGCGTTACGTTCGCCCGACACTGCCCGCGCGCTTGCGCGCCACGGATGCGGGCTGGGGGTGGAGTCGCTCATTGAGTGGGCTTCGGGGGTTATGACCGGTAGTGATGACTCGCTGTCGTTTATTGCTCCGGCCGGCCGCGACGATGAGCTGCATTTTCAGTTGTCGCTCCGTCGGCTTGCCGCAGTCAGGACTACCGATGTCGTGTCGCGCGAAGGGCGTCCGCCTGTCAGACGGCTCTATGAGATAAGGCGAGAGGATGCCGTTACCTGTCCGTGTCTTCACGACACTCTCGTGATTCGTGACCGCGAGGGTAAATATACACCCCGATACGTCGGGCTTACCGAAAATTTTTATCTTGACACCACCTTTAATAAATAATACATCACTTATGCACTCCAACACTCTTCCGGCCATGCGTCACAGCTACGCGGTGAGGATATTCTACTTTCTTATCATAACGTTTGTCGGACTGATGGTCGCGATGGTGGCCATGGCACTAATATTGAAGGACGGTTACACCACTCTGACGCTACGGCTCGGCACGGTGGCGCAGGATGTGTTGCTGTTTATCTTTCCTGCGGCGGCCGCGTCGGTCATGCTCTCTGACAACGGCGGCCGTCTGCTGTGTGCCGACCGTGTGCCCTCGCTCTTTGTTACGCTTGCGGCTGTGGCCACACTCGGCTGTGCGATGCCGTTAATGAATATAATAGTGATGTGGAATGAGTCGATGTCGCTCCCCGCGGCTCTCGCTCCGATGGAGGAATGGATGCGTCAGGCCGAGGATGCAGCCCGCGGGCAGGTGGAGATACTCCTCGGAGGCACCTTGTTGGGCGACCTTGCGGTCAGCCTGCTTATAGTAGCCGTGCTCGCCGGCGCGAGCGAGGAGCTGTTTTTCCGAGGTGCCATGCAGCGCATCCTGTCTTCGGGACCGCTTGGCCCTCATGCGGCGATATGGCTGACGGCCGTGCTGTTCAGCGTGTTTCACATGCAGTTTTTCGGATTCTTCCCGCGTCTGCTGCTCGGCGCGTTTTTCGGCTATCTGCTCTATTGGTCCGGGTCGGTGTGGCTTCCGGCCATAGTCCATGCGGTCAATAACGGACTGGTGGTATACGCGTCGTGGCATAGCCGCGCCGTGGCCGGAGGCGATGAGTTTGACATCAATTCATTTGGAGTGGACTCATGGGTGTTTGTCACCCTGTCGGCCTTATTCACCGGGATAATGATATGTGTCCTTAACAATATAACCAAATCCCGAAAAAGTGTAACGCACTGACCCCTCAGGATACGTAACTTTGCAGTGTAATTTTCAAGAGTTATGTATCTGCAACATTTTTTCCAGTCACTGTGGGCGATTATCAATGAGATGTCGCCTTATATACTTCTCGGATTTCTTATAGCCGGACTGCTCCACGTGTTTGTCAAGCCCTCGGCCATGTCGCGTCATCTGGCCGGCGGCGGACTGAAACCGGTGGTCAAGGCCGCTCTTTTCGGCATACCGCTCCCGCTGTGTTCGTGTGGAGTGCTGCCTACAGCCGTGGCCTTGCGCCGTCAGGGTGCGTCAAAGGGAGCCACGACCTCGTTTCTCATCGCAACGCCCCAGACCGGTGTCGACTCCATCGCCGCCACATATTCGCTGCTTGGGCTTCCGTTTGCCATACTGCGCCCGGTGGCCGCGCTTGCGGGTGCCGCGCTCGGAGGTGCGGCGGTCGACCGATTTGCCTCACGCCCCGACGGAGAGACCGATGCCGTGGCGGGTGACTCGTGCGGTGTGCCCGCCGATGACGAATATCGCGACATGAGCTTTGGCCGCAAACTCGTCGAGGCCGTGCGCTACGGTCTTGTCGACATGGTGGCGAGCGTGGGCAAATGGCTCGTGATAGGGCTCATAGTCGCCGCGCTTATCACAGTGCTCGTGCCAGACCAGCTCTTTGTAAGCCTTAGCCGTTATCCGCTCCTGGCAATGGGAATGATGATACTCGTGGCGGTGCCGATGTATGTATGTGCCACCGGCTCGATACCCATCGCCCTGTCGCTCATGCTCAAGGGGCTGAGTCCCGGAGTGGCCTTTGTGCTGCTCATGGCCGGGCCGGCTGCCAATTTTGCCTCGGTGATGATACTCTCGCGCACCATGGGCCGGCGTGCCACACTGATATATGTCGGCTCGGTAGTGGTCACGGCCATAGGCTTCGGTCTGCTTGTCGATCTGCTCTTGCCGGCCGCGTGGTTTACCCCTGCGTCGTTCACGGCAATGGCCTGTCACGGCCACGCCCATGTGTCGGTTTTCGCCACTCTCTGCTCGGTGGTGCTCGCAGGTCTGCTCATCTATACGGCCATAAAATTCCGTGGCCACAGCCACTCGCACAATCACACTAATAATACAACTGAAATGGAACGTAAATATCGTATCGCGGGCATGTCGTGCCCTCATTGCCAGGCTACCGTCACCAAGGCTCTCTCTGCTCTTGACGGTGCCGAGTCGGTAACAGTAGATCTCTCGTCGGGCATAGCCACCGTGCGTGGCGAAGTGTCGCCCGAGGCTGTCAACGCCGCAGTCTATGCCGCCGGCTTCATAGTCGAGAAGTAGGAGATACAAAAGTCTCAAAAGGACAAAAGAAACATAAGTTTTCAGGTTAGAGACAGGAGTATGGGAGTTGATTTTTTTTGGAAATTTTTAATCCATTATAAAATTAACTTCCTGCTCCTGTATTATATATGTTAAAATTCTACATTCTCCGTCAGAACGGCCGCGCCGTGAAAGTGGTACGTTAGCAAGGCTGAGACAGGAGTACAGGAGTAATTTTGACATTGCAGAACAAGCTTTTGCAATGTCAAAATTACTCCTGTACTCCTGTCTTTAACCTGAAAACTTATGTTTCTTTTGTCCTTTTGAGACTTTTGTATCTCAGTTTTGTTTGTTGTTCATGACCATTGACCGGATATCGGCCGGGGTGATCGCGCCGGAGATGAGTATGACGGTCAGGCCTGCTTTTTCCGACACTCTCACCACATATTCAGTCTTGCCTCCGTCGAGCGATTTCATGAATATGTCTACATTTTCGCCGTTGTCGGTCACTTTCATGAGCTGTTCGTAGCCCTTGCCGAGCGACAGGGTCTCTTTGCGGAGCGTGAGGAGGAGTTTATTGTTTTCGCAAGTGAGTATGCGTATATTGTCGAGCTTGGACGCTATCGGACCGATGTTCACTCCGTTGGTTTTCATGTCGGGCATCATGCTGAGCATGGCTTTGGAAATGTAGACGGTAGTGACCCCCTCGGTGTCGGCATAGCGGTCAAAAATAGTCTGAGCGTATGATGCGATGGTGCAAATGAGGGCGAGAATGGCGGTGATATAGAAGCGTTTCATTGCGGGTGATTTTTTGTATGGGGTTATAAACTGTAATATTTTTAACTAAACGTTCTCCGGATTCAGATGATTGAGCTGCCGGGCCACTTTGTCGTGGATGTCGGCTGCGGTGGCCTCGGCCATCTCCACCTGGTTGAAGCCCTTGTCGATGGCCGATGAGAATATCAGCAGAGCCTTCCGGGCTTCGGCATATGCCTCTTCAGGTGTGGCGCATGTGTCAAGCGGGGTGGGGGAGACCGGTGCAGGTGTTGCGGTGAACAGGCGCACTCCGAGGGTGATGATTACGGCTACCGCAGCGGCTATGCCGGTGATGACGCGCAGCGGAGGCATACGGCGGATGCGCACCGGAGTTATGGCCCGGCGGGTCAGGTCGGTCGCGGCAAGGGTGTCGATGGTCTCGGCAAGCCGCTCTCCGAGCATGTCGGGCATCTCCGGCTCAGGGAGCGAGGCGAGTCCGTCGATGAGGCGTTGCTGCTCGGCCTCGGTGATTTCGTCAGAGGCAAAACGGTCGAGAAGTATGTCTAATTCCTTGTCAGTCATAGTCGGAAGTGGCGTTTGATTAGTTCTTTGATTTGTCGTCGGGCACGAAACAGTGTGATGCGCACATTGCCTTGAGTCATGCCTGTGAGCTGTGCGATGCGGTCAAACGGCATTTCGTCGATGTCGCGCATGGTTATGATTTCGCGTTGAGGCGACGGGAGCCTGTCGATGAGGCTGCGCACCGTGGCCGCTGTCTCGCGACGGTCTATTTCGGTGTCGGTGTCGCTCTCGGCCGGAGGCTCGGGCACCGAGCTGTCGAGCGTGACCACCATCCCTTCGGGCCGACGTGAGCCGAGCGCGTCGTAACATACGTGGCGCAGAATGGTGACTGCATATGCCTGATGGTTGCTGACCGATGCGAGTCTGTCGCGCTGTTTCCACAGGCGTATATATGTCTCCTGCACCAAGTCCTCGGCATCGGGCGGACTGTCCGACAGGCGCAGAGCTATATTGTAGAGCAGCCTTTGATGGGGCAGGAAGACGCGCTTAAACTCACTTGCCTCCATGGTTGCCGGACGTCGTGCTGTTTACCACGGTATTGATGTCGTCTTTGGAAAATTTGCCCTTGACACTTACGAGCGTGCAGTCGGAGCTGTCGGTGCAGAGCACCACGAGGCGGCGTATGGCCGAGTCCTTGTCCATGCGGGCGAGCACGCGCACCTTGTTGCCGTCACTGTTGACGGTTATAAGGTCGTCATAGCCGTCGGTGTTGAGAGCCGAGATGCGTTGGTTAAGACGGCGTTTGTCATTGTCTGAGGCCTTGTCGAGCGAGAGCACCTTGACCGAGTTGATTTTGCCTGTGATTCGGGCTAAATCGGAGTCGGCAAACAGTGTGGCCATGCCGGCCATTCTCATCATGAATGGATTGACGTTGATATATTCGGCATCCTCGACTTTGGAAAACTCTTCAAACAGGTCGTTGACGGTCGCGTCACTCTTGCTGCGCGCACATCCCGAGGTGACGGTAAGCAGCAGGATTAAAATGGGGATAAAATATCGTTTCATTTTTCAAAAATTCGGTTGTTGAAATGGTCGTCTGAATGTACATTCATTTACAAAGACCGGAGTGTCGGCTGTTTTGTTACAAAAAAGGAAAACTTTTTTTGAAAAAAAGTTTTCCTGACGTTTCCGAAGAAGTATTTTTATTTAGCCTTGCTCGACTGATGCCGAGAGCTGCTTGGCGGCTTTTATGCCGAGGGCTTTCAGATCCTGGGCACGCTTCACGAGGTTGCCGGTGCCGGTCGAGAGCTTGGTCATCGCGTCGGCATGAGCCTTGGACGCGTTGGCTATGGCCGAGGATATGCGGTCCATGTCCTTGGTGAAATCGGCAAACTTGTCATACATCTTGCCGGCGTCCTCGGCAATCTTTATGGCGTTTTTGGTCACCTTGTCGCGGCTCCACAGTTGCTCGATGAGACGCAGGCCCGACACCAGGTGGGTGGGCGAGACTATGAGCACCTTGCGGTCATAAGCCTCCTGCCACAGCGACGGGTCGAGACGCATGGCGGCTATGTAGGCCGGCTCGTTGGGGATAAACATCATCACAAAGTCGAGCTTGGCCTCACCTATATAATCCTGATAATTCTTGCGTGCGAGCTCATCAATGTGGGCGCGCATCGACTTGAGATGTCGGGCCGAGGCTTCGTCTTTGATTTTCTCGTTTTCGGCGTTGGCATATTCTATAAATGCAGTCAGCGACACCTTCGAGTCGATAATCACACAGCGGCCGTCGGGATATTTCACCACTACGTCGGGCCTTAGTTTCCGGCCGGCCTCGTTGCGCAGGGCTGAGCCGCACTGATCGTTGGTGACCTGCATGAAATATTCCTCGCCCTCCTGCAATCCGCTTTTCTCGAGTATGGTCTCGAGCACCATTTCGCCCCAGTCGCCCTGCACCTGATTGTTGCCGCGCAGCGCGAGCGTGAGTTCGCGGGCTTCACGCGAGATGGTGTTGTTGAGCTCTACAAGTTCGCGTATGCGCTCCGTGAGCGAGAACCGTTCGCGGGCCTCGGAGCTGTAGGTCTCTGTGACAGTCTTGCGAAACTCGTCAAGATTGGTGCGCAGCGGAGAGAGCAGCTCCTCGAGACGTTGCTCGTTCTGGGCCTTGAAGTCGGCCGAGTTCTGACGGAGTATATCGTTGGCAAGATTTTTGAACTGAGCCGTCATCTGCTGTTCGCGATTTTCACGCTCCTCCTCAAAATGAGCGAGCGACGTTGCCAGGCGTGCATTCTCCTCGCGCAGTGTGGTCAGCGACTCCAGCCGTTGTTGCAGCTCGGCGGCCAGTTGGTCGACACGGCGGGCATAGGCTTCCTCGGTCTCGGCCTTGGCCGCGCGGAGCGACTCGAGAGCCTGACGGGTGGTGGCCAGTTCCACGGCATCGGTATTGCGGGCTTTTTCGAGGTCGAGTTTCAGCGCGGTATTTTCGGCTGTAACGGCAGCGAGTGACTTGGAGAGTGACAACACGCGCCACACTGCCACCGCCGCTATCGCAGCCATGGCTATAAGGGCTATATAGTTCATCCGTCAGTGTTTGATGGGGTGTGGAGGGGAAACAATCAGTTGAGAATGACACCGCCGATAGAACCGGCCTGTCGGAAATAGACATACGAGCGGGCAAACTGGCGTATGCGGGCCAGCGTGGCGGCCGATGGTGTCGACACTGTGGCCGGCTGTTTGCGGCCCGACTGTAGAATGGATGTAGGTGATGGAGTAGAATTTTTATCCATAGGCAGGTTTTACATATAGGTTGTGTGATGAATCGATATATCCATCTAACGCATTGTGGCGTGTTGTTATTGTTTTATAACATAAGAAAATGTTTTGGATTTATCAGCCAAATATTGTTACTTTGCAAGGGTTAAGACACCTTAATATAATATCGTTATTAACCCATATATTCTCATGGAACTGGTATTACCATATGATGACGCCGTAAGGCCGCTGCCGTTCTATCTCGCGCAGGAGGAATGGCTTGCCGCGAAGTTTCCCGATCGTGATTTTTTCTTTATATGGCAGGTAGAGCCGACGGTGATCATAGGCCGTAACCAGTTGCTCGACAAGGAGGTCAACACCGCCTATTGCCGCGACAAGGGCATAAAGATAGTGAGGAGGCGCAGCGGCGGAGGCGCGGTACTCGCCGATATGAACAATATAATGTTTTCCTACATAACGTCATCGTCGAGCGTCACCACGACGTTCTCGGCCTACACTTCCATGGTAGCCCGCTCGCTGAGACAGCTCGGCCTCGATGCCACCGACAATTCACGCAACGACATACTCATCGGCGACCGCAAGGTATCGGGCAACTCCTATTACCATATGCCCGGCCGAAGCATCGTGCACGGCACTATGCTCTATGACTATGACGCCGACATGATGATGCACGCGCTCACGCCTCCGGCTGTCAAATTGCAGTCACACGGCGTGGCGTCGATACGCTCGCGTGTCACGACCATACGCGAGCATCTCCCGTCGATGTCGCTGGCCGAGTTCAAGACCCATGTGCTGTCCACTATCCCCGACGGCGACGAGCCTATACGTCTCACGGCCGATGACGTGAGAGAGATCGAGGAGATAGAGCGTCGTTATAACGCTCCCGGCTGGCTCGAAGGCCGCAAGCCTCACGGCACACTCAGCCACAGCGAACGTATAGACGGAGTGGGCACGGTGGCTGTTCACATGACCGTGGCGCGAGGTGTGATTTCAGAAATATCTCTTTCGGGCGATTATCTGGAGACGGCCGATGCCGACACGCTGGTAGGCGAAGCCCTGCGCGGCGTAAGCTATGATGCCGGAGAGATTACGCGAGCTCTCGAGGTGATAGGACTCGACAGGATTGTGCCCGGTCTCGCGCCTCAGAGATTGACCCAATTACTTATATAGAAAGAATATACAACCCATTACCTATATCTACAATCATGAGTGAAACTAAACTAACATGTCTTCATGACCGTCATGTGGCTCTCGGAGCGCAGATGACGCCGTTTGGAGGTTTTGACATGCCTATACAGTATGAGGGCATAGTCGAGGAGCACAATGCCGTGCGCAACGCCTGCGGAGTGTTTGACGTGTCACATATGGGCGAAGTGCTCATCACCGGACCTGATGCCGGGCGATATGTCAACCATATATTTTCCAACGATGTCAGCGCGATTGTCCCCGGCCAGATTCTTTATGGCATGATGCTCAACGAGGCCGGCGGAACTGTCGACGACCTGCTGGTCTACAAGCGGGCCGACAATGACTATTTTCTCGTGATAAACGCAGCCAATATCGACAAGGATGTGGCGTGGATTATGACCAATACCGAGGGTTATGACGTGACAGTCGAACATCTGAGCGACAGTCTCGGCGAGCTGGCCATACAGGGCCCAGAGGCCGAGGCTGTAGTCGAGCAGGTGCTCGGCATACAGTGTCGGGAACTGGAGTTTTACACCTTCAAGGAGTCGCTTCTTGACGGCAAGCATATACTCGTGAGCCGCACAGGTTATACGGGCGAGGACGGGTTTGAGATATATGCCGACCATGACACTATCGTGGCTTTGTGGGACGCTCTCATGGAGTCGGGCAGGGCCAAGCCTTGCGGTCTCGGATGTCGCGACACTCTGCGTTTTGAGGTGGGATTACCGCTCTATGGCGATGAGCTTGCCGATGATATTTCACCTGTCGAGGCAGGGCTCTCGATGTTTGTAAAACTTGACAAACCCGAATTTATAGGCAAAGAGGCCGTGCTCAAGCAGAAGACCGAGGGCGCGCCTCGCAAACTGATAGGCCTCGAACTGCTTGACCGTGCCATTCCTCGCCACGGCTACGAGGTGCTCAATGATGCCGATGAGGTGGTGGGCTATGTGACCACCGGCTATCGTGGCATATCGGTCGACAAGAGCATTGCAGCGGCTCTTGTGCTGACTCCCTATGCTGTCAAGGATACGGAGCTGAAGATACGCATACGCCGCAAGACTTTCCCTGCGCGCGTGACAGCCAAGAAATTCTATAAAAAATCATACAAGAAATAGTTTATAAAGTTTAAAAAGTTAAAGGAGTTTAGAGAGCCTGAACGGCTTGTAAAATTCAATCATCAACCATCAAAATCATTAAAAGTTATGAGCAAGATATATTATGCCCCCTCGCATGAGTATGTAATCGTTGACGGTAACATCGGCCACATCGGCATCAGTGACTATGCCCAGAAGGCTCTCGGTAACATCGTGTATGTCGACATGCCCGAGCAGGGCGATGACGTGACCGCCGGTGAGGAGTTTGGAGCTGTGGAGAGTGTGAAGGCCGCCGAAGACCTCCTCTCGCCCGTGAGCGGAGCCGTGCTCAATATCAACGAGGCTCTTATTGACAATCCACGTCTGCTTAACGAGGATCCGATGACCAACTGGATTATCGAAGTGGAGCTTACCGATCCGGCCGAGCTTGAGGAGCTGATGGACGAGGAGGCTTATGCCGCACACTGCGCAGCCGAGCAGCATTGATTATTATTGAGTGTGCCGGAGCTTTGACGGAATAAGGACATGGCCCGGCACACCCGTAACTCCTCTAAAACAACTGTAGAAAATATGATTCACAGATATTTCCCGCATACCCCCGAGGACATTGCGGCTATGCTGGCCAAGTGTGGCATGGAGAGCCTCGACGACCTGTATGCCGACGTCCCCGAGTCGCTCCGGCTCAAGCGTGACTATGACGTGCCTTCGGCCATGAGCGAAGAGCAGGTGAGAGCCTGTTTCCGGGAGCTCGCGAAGGCCAATCTTCCGCTCACATGTTTTGCCGGACAGGGTTTCTATGATCACTATGCTCCGGCCGTGATAAGCCATATCATATCGCGCTCCGAGTTTCTGACGGCCTATACCCCTTATCAGCCTGAAATCTCGCAAGGCACTCTGCAATATATCTTCGAGTATCAGACCATGATGAGCCAGCTCACGGGGCTTGATGTGTCAAACGCTTCGATGTATGATGGTTCTACCGCTGTGGCCGAAGCCATGATGATGGCTGTGGCCCATGCGCGCAAACGCAATCGGGTGTTGGTGAGTGCGACGCTCAATCCTCTATATATAGAGGTGGTCAACACCTATGCCCGCTATCATGGCGTGACAATCGACCTCATACCCGAAAGCGACGGCATAACCGATCTCGACGCCATGACCTCGATGCTTGCCGACGGCAATGTGGCCGGAGTGATACTCGCCACGCCCAACCGCTACGGCATACTCGAGGACTATACCGGTGTGGCCGACAAGGTGCATGCAGCCAAGGCTCTGCTGATAATGACCGCGCCGGCCTCGGCTCTCGGTGTCATCAGGAGTCCGGGAGAGTGGGGGGCAGATGTGGCGGCCGGTGAGGCTCAGTCGCTCGGCATGCCGCTCAATTTCGGTGGTCCGTATCTCGGTTACATGTGTTGCACATCGGCCCTGATACGCAAACTGCCGGGTCGTATAGTAGGTGCGACAGTCGATGCCGACGGACAACGTGTGTTTGTGCTCACGCTTCAGGCTCGCGAGCAGCATATACGCCGCGAGAAAGCTACCTCCAACATCTGTTCCAACCAAGGGCTGATGGCTCTTTATGCGGCCGTATATCTGTCTCTGATGGGGCCCGACGGCTTGCGTGAGGTCAATGAGATTTCTGCCGCCCGCACGCGCAGCCTTGCCCGCCGTCTCGAGGAGTCAGGACTGTTTGAACTGAAATATCCCGGCCGTCCCTATCTGAATGAGGTGGCCATGCGCTATCGCGGCCAGGCTCCGCTCGACATACTGCTGTCGACAGTCTGCGCCGACTATGAGATGCTGCCCGGCGTTCAGATCGACGAGGACACCGTGGTGTTCTGCGCCACCGAACGCCGCACGGCCGAGGAAATCGAGGCCCTTGCCGCAGCTCTTGTCGCGGCTCATGACGACATTAAGGATATTGACTCACAACTTGAAGAGAAATGAACAGAAAATTATACGGGAAAGTAATATTTGACCTTTCCAAGCCCGGCCGTCGTGGTTATTGTCTCGCAGAGTCAGGTTGTGAGGACGCCCTGGCCGACATCCCTGCAGCCCTCTTGCGCTCGGCTCCCCCGCGTCTGCCCGAGGTCGACGAACCTACAGTGGTGCGTCACTACACCAATATGTCGACCAACAACTTTGGTGTCGACACCGGATTCTATCCTCTCGGGTCATGTACGATGAAGTACAATCCCAAAATCAACGAGGAGATGGCCGCTCTGCCCGAGTTTGCCGCCCTGCATCCTCTCCAGCCGATATTTACGGTCCAGGGTGCTTTGGAGGCCTATTACAGACTCCAGCGTCTGCTCAGTGAGATTGGCGGCATGGCCGAGTTTACACTCAATCCCTACGCCGGAGCCCACGGTGAGCTGACAGGTCTCATGGTGATACGTGCCTATCACGACAGCCGTGGCGACAAGGCCCGTACCAAAGTCATAGTCCCCGACTCGGCCCACGGTACCAATCCGGCATCGGCCGCTGTGGCCGGACTTCAGGTGGTGCAGGTCAAGTCGCTCCCTGACGGCACAGTGGATGTCGACGCCTTGCGTCCGCTCCTTGACGAGACGGTGGCTGCGGTGATGATGACCAATCCCAACACAGTGGGCATCTTTGAGCATAACATTCCCGCAATAGCCGAGATGGTGCATGCTTGCGGCGCGCTGATGTATTACGACGGAGCCAATCTCAATCCTATGCTCGGTGTGGCCCGTCCAGGCGACATGGGCTTTGATGTCATGCATATCAATCTGCACAAGACTTTCTCCACGCCTCACGGCGGAGGCGGCCCCGGTGCCGGTCCGGTGGGTGTGCGTGCCGGACTCGAGGAGTTTCTTCCCGATCCGCGTGTCAAGGTGCTCGAGCATGAGGGCGAGATGCTGTATTACACAACCGAAGACCCGACTTCGCTCGGACGTGTGTCCTCCTGGCTCGGCAACTTTGCAGTAGAGTTGCGTGCATTGGCCTATATACTCTCGCTCGGACGCGAAGGATTGAGGATGGCCGGTCCGCTTGCCACACTCAATGCCAACTATGTCAAGGAATCGCTCCGTGACCTCTATCTGCTGCCGATCGACAGGGTGTGCAAGCACGAGTTTGTGTTTGACGGACTGGCCGACAAATCGACAGGCGTCACCACGCTCAATGTGGCCAAACGTCTGCTTGACCACGGCTTCCATGCGCCCACCATCTACTTCCCGCTGCTATTTCACGAGTCGCTGATGATTGAGCCAACCGAGACAGAGAGCCTTGAGACACTCGACGAGTTTATAGCCGTGATGCGCGACATCGCCCGTGAGGCTGCCGAGACTCCTGAAGTGGTCAAGGAGGCTCCGCATCTCACCCCTGTGCGCAAGCCTGACGACACTGCTGCTGCTCTGAAACCAGTTGTGTCATATTTCAGTGAATAAAATCAACCTCTAAGCCCGATAACTGACATGACTCATGATATTATAATCATCGGAGCCGGCCCCGGCGGTTATGAGACCGCTGTGGTCGCTGCCGGCCGCGGACTTCGTGTGGCTCTGATAGAGCGCGGAGAGCTTGGCGGCACGTGTCTCAACCGCGGATGTATCCCCACCAAGACACTCTGTCGCAGTGCCGAGGTCGCCGTTACTGTGCGAGAGGCTGTCGCTTATGGAGTGGAATTGCCCGATGACAATCCGGTGATAAATTATGCTGCTGTGGCCGATAGAAAAGATGCTGTCGTGGCACAGTTGCGCGAAGGTGTGGCGCAACTGCTCAAGGGTGTCGATGTGGTCAAAGGAGAAGCATCGTTTGTGTCACCGGCAGAGATTTCAGTCGAGGGTGCAATCTATTCGGCTTCTCGGATCATTATTGCCACCGGCTCCTCACCTGCGCGTCTGCCTATACCCGGAGCCGAACTGGCCATGACGAGCGACGAGCTCCTATCCATGACATCGCTCCCCTCGTCAATCGTGATTATAGGGGCCGGAGTGATAGGGCTCGAGTTTGCATCGGTGCTCAATGCCTTCGGCGTCAAAGTCACGGTTGTAGAATTTTGTCGCGAGGTGCTTCCTCCGTTTGATGCCGAGGTAGCCAAGCGTCTGCGCATGTCGTTAAAACGCCGAGGCATAGACATTCTCACCGACACACGTGTGACTGCAGTCGAAGCCGGTATGAAAGTGATATGCGAGGCCAAGGGCAAGGTGAAGACTCTTGAGGCCGAGGCCGTGCTCATGGCCGTAGGCCGTCGCCCGGTATTGCCTCCCGGACTCGAATCGCTCGGCATAGTGCTTAACCGCGGAGCTATTATGGTGGACGATGACATGAAAGTGCAATGGGATGGCAAGGCACCTGAAGATGTCACGGTTTATGCCATCGGAGATGTCAACGGCCGTTGCATGCTCGCACATGCGGCCACCGCACAGGGCGAAATCGTGCTGGGCGAAAAGCGTGCTCTTGATGTCATCCCGTCGGCGGTCTTTACCATGCCTGAGTGTGCTATGGTCGGACTTACCGAGGAGCAATGTGCCGCACGCGGCCTTGACATAAAAGTCGGTAAGGCTACATTCAGAGCCAACGGCAAGGCCGTAGCCATGGGCGAGACCGACGGTATGGTCAAAGTGATAAGCGATGTGTCGACAGGCCGTCTGCTTGGCTGTCATATCTGCGGTCCGCATGCCGCCGATCTCATACAGGAGGCTGCGACAGTAATGTCGGCCTCACTTCCGGCAGCGGCCATAGCTGAAGCCATACACTCCCATCCGACACTCGGCGAGACACTCCGTGCAGCCATCCTGCAGTGAGGCATAATCACCTGGTGATTACATTTGGACGTCCAACATTATAATATCCCGACAGGTCGCGGCCACTCCGCCCCCCTGTCGGGATAATTATTGTAAAACCATGGCATATATAATGGCTTGGGTGGAAATTTTGCAATAATATTCGGGGAGATGACAACTTTTTCAATGGGGTGAAGTGTTGTGAATGTATATGGTTTTTATTTATGGAAGATATATCCACACATTCATTGGTTGTCGCGTTGATGCTTACGCTTGTGGCCGGAATGGGCACCGGGGTTGGTGCGCTATTGTCGCTGTTGCCTCAGGCCCGTGAGACACGTTTTCTGGCCGGAGCACTCGGCTTTTCAGCCGGTGTGATGCTTTATGTTTCTTTTCTCGACCTCATGCCCCAGGCTCTTGCCGACCTTGGCGAAATCTATGAGTCACGTCTGGCCGATATATATTGTGTACTGGCATTTTTCGGTGGTATAGCTTTGATTGCACTGATAGATTTTCTTGTGCCGGAGGAGGATAATCCACACGAATACAATCATGTGGAGCATCCTGTGGCTCCGGCTTCTCGTTCAGGCCGTACAGGCATAATGCTTGCTCTGGCCATCGGCATACACAATTTCCCAGAAGGTATGGCTACGTTCATCTCGGCTCTTGACGGCGTAACGGTGGCCATACCTATTGTCGTGGCTATTACGTTGCATAATATACCAGAAGGTATAGCTGTGTCGGTGCCTGTATATAATGCTACCGGCAGTCGGCGAAAGGCTTTGGTGTGGAGCATTATCTCCGGACTTGCCGAGCCTCTGGGGGCTGTTGTGGGAATGTTGTTTCTGCTGCCACTATGGACTCCTATGATTAATGCGATATTACTTGCGGGAGTTGCCGGAGTGATGGTCTATATATCGCTTGACGAACTTTTGCCCGGAGCAGAGAGCTACGGCCATCATCACATCACTGTGACATTCCTTATACTCGGCATGGCTCTGATGGCTGCATCGATGCTTATGGCCTAAAAAATGCGTTGTTGGATAAAATAAATCGTTGGTTTGCTTGGATAATAGGGGAGATTGCACTAAATTTGCAGTACTACAATGCTATTGCCATGAAAATCAAACACTGCGTCACGTTATTATTTCTATTTGCACTGATGAGTCCATATGCTATGTCGGCAGAGCGGAGCATGACTTTGGCCGATTCGATTATGGCCGACACTACGTTTGTATTGCGAGGTGTGATGTCAAAAAAGTGGAACGGCGTGATTAAATTTGCTGTCTCCGATCCTATTAAAAACAAGTCACATGAGTTGCGTGCCGCCGGAAACGGACGGTTTGAAATGACTGTCCCGATGCGCGGCATGATTCAGAATATGTATCTTTATGTCGGCGATGCGGTGACGGTGCCTGTGTGTGCGGGTGATACGATTAATATAATATTTGAGGATGATAACATGCGGCTTACTGCCCGCGATCCAAAGGCGCAACTGGATCTGCAGCTTGCCGAGATTATCTATAACAAAATGCGTAAACGTTATCTTGACATCAACCGAACCTATAATTCTTACAATGACAAGTCGGGTTACAAAAGGCTCAAGACCGTTGAGAGTGACTCTATTTTTGCTTTGGTAATGAGTAAAACAGATGATTACCATGAGCGTTACAAGAATATTGTTGACACTTTCATCGCCAATCACGGCACTCCCCGTCTGGAGGAATATTTCAGAGTTGCGGGTTATTATGGACCTCTTCGTTTTCTGGCATATGGAAACGGTGACATGAAGGTGACCAGAGGGGCTTATATGTCGGAGATGCGTAACAATATACCGTTCAATTTTTATCAGGAGTCTTTGATGAAATATCCTGAATATGCCGCGTTTATGCTTTACTATCTTGGTCAGGTGACAGAGCGAGTGTCACGTACATTTTTACGCAGAGGTGATTATCACGATAAGGTCCGGCACGCTATGGATGTGTCAAGATTGATTTCTCCATCACGATTTCTTAATGAACTGTCGGAGGTCAGAATGATTGACGCCAACATGCTGTTGGGTGTGGACGATAATTACAGAAAGCATATGATATATGTCTACGACAATCTGCATACAGCCGCTCTGCGCCGGGAGATGGAGAGACGTATGGCGGAGGTGGACAGGCTTGTGCCCGGACAGCCGGCTCCAACATTGGTTATGAAGGACAGCGATGGCCGGAAGTATACGCTCGATGATTTCAAGGGCAAATATGTCTATCTTGATTTCTGGGATTTCGGTTGCGGCCCTTGTATAACCGAGTTTGGTGTCGTACCCAGACTGCGCGAGTATTACGCCGGACGCATGGATAATGTGGAGATTATCACGGTGTGTGCCTCCGATGCGTCAAAAAGCAAGTTGGAAAAATTTGTCGAAAAACATAAAATGAACGAGCGCAATCTCATACTTGATGCCCGAAGTTCCGACAGCGTGTATAACATAACTTCATTTCCGACTTATATCCTGATTGATCCCCAAGGGCGCATAGTGGAGTTTTACACTGACCGTCCGTCGGTAATATTGTTTAAGGCAGACGCAGGGGTTGCCACGACATTTGACAAAGCTCTTACACCTAAATAAGTTTATGATATGAATCTATCACGTTTATTGTTTACATTTATAATATCTGTTGGATTGCCGTTGACAGCTTTGTGTGCCACAACTGAGCCGACTGAAGTACTCTCGCGTACGCTTGATGAACTACGCAAAGTGCACACGGCAAGGTATATGATGACCGAACATGTGTTTCCTGTACCTATGGATACGGCGTGTGCAAGCATTAATGTATATCGGGTAATCGAGTGTGAGAATCCGGCCGATACATTTGGTAACGCAAAGTCTGTGATATTTAAGCCAGATGGTAAATTGGAGCGGGCTTATGACGGTGTTTACAGTTATTATGGGTGTTATGATAGCGGTTTTATAGAAAAGAACAGTTGGAAAAACTATAATGGTATACGCTATGTCCAGCCTCCGTTTTACAATCATGCAATGCACTTGTGTGAATACCTTCTTGAACCTAACGACAAGATTACCATTACGATGGAGGATGAGGGGGACAAATGGCTCGTAAAGGCAGAAGTGCGCGAATGGCAGCAGGTGTGTTTTTTCGGCAAGCCATATATATGTCCATCGATGGCTTATACCAAATCATATTTCGGTTTGCGCATAAACAAGTCAGACATGATGCCCATATGGATTTCATATCTTAGGGATTGGCCCCAAAGCAGATATGAACGAACGGTGAGCGAAGTTGAAATCAATCCTGTCGCTGTGGAGGGTTTTGTGATCGAAGATTATATTGGAGACATGCCCGTTTATCAGGATGAGGAGGCTGATAAAAAAATAAAGGAGAGCAGAGAGAAACATTACCAGGAAGTGTTTGACAGGCCGTTTCCCACCGACACATTGCAACTCGTGAGCGGCGGCACGGTGTCATTGCCTCAGCTTGGCGACAGGGTGAAGGTGATACTCTTTACTTTGGAGCATTGCGGTGCGTGCAAGTATGCCTATCCGATTGTCAACGCCATATATGACGATTATCCGGCCGACAGTGTAGCTGTATTCGGTGTGTTATGGAACGAGAATCATCTGATGGAGGGTGTGAGACTGTTTGCTGAAAGTAATGGAATACGCTTTCCGTTTGCCAAGGATAACTGTCACTTTTATTCTCATTTCTTTCCCGGAGGATTAGCTCCTAACATACTTGTGGTAAGCCGTGACAATAAAAAGGTATTGTGGCAGCGAGGTATGGACAGGTTTAAACTTGATAAAATCGAGAAAAAGATACGCGAAGCCATAGATAAAGCGTTGCTTTAGAGATTATGAGTTATAGTTTAAAAGTTTAGGGATTAGATGCTGGTCACGAAGGCCTGTCTAATCCCTAAACTTTAAACTATAAACTTGTAAACTTTTAATTATTGCTGTGCGTAGCTGAGCACGGTGGGACTTTCGACATCCACACCATATACACTTGCGCGGGCGAGTATGGCACGTGCGAGTTTTGGCTTTAGCTCTTCGGGGCAGTAGCGGAAATATGCTTCGGCCGCACGCACGTGGGCGGCATCAGGCATAGGATATTCACGGCGTTCGGGGAGTCCGTACACACTGTCGGGAAGCTCCTCGCGTTCTTTATAAGAGATGCGGTCGCTCATGTGTTTCTGCTTGTTAAAGGTTGAGACGGAAACCGACCTGCATGAGACCTTGTGCGCCGAAACCGAGTTCACCAAACATCGAGGCTACGCGCGAGAGTCCGACTTCGGCACCTAACGGTGACACTTGAAATGCGAAATAAGACTTGTTTTTGCTCCAGTCGTCATGAGTCATGTGGGTGATGTCGACACCGACGGCTCCGTGGGCATAGAGTTTGACGATAGAGTTACGCCAGTAGTCATACTTACCGTTGAGCATCACTACATGATAGTAGGCGTTGGCATCGTCGTGGTGTTTATAGGAGGCAGAGGAGAATGTGTAAGTGAAACCGAGGGTAAACGATGGCGCAACCTTGAAGTTGATACCGGCAGTCAGCGCACCCCATGCGTTGTTGATAGAACCGCCGTCATGCATGTCGGTACAGTCCATCTGGGTGTAGCCGCCATAACCGATCTGGAGTTGGGCTTTCTGGGCACTTGCTCCGAATGCGAGGCCGAGCACCGCGCACATAACAAGTAGAAACTTTTTCATAACGTAAATAGTTGTTAGGACGAATAAAAAAATGTTACATCTTAAATAACATTAATAGTCGTAAAATAGTTTACTTTGCTTCGCAAAAGGTTATGAGGTTATGAGGTTAATAGGGTTATGAGGTTATAGGGTTATAAGGTTATGTAGTTACGAGGTTATAAAGAAAAATTCTGATTTTGTAAAGCAAAATCAGAATTTTCAATAAAGTGAACGAATAACTCCGCAGGCTAACCTTATAACCTCATAACCTTATAACCTTTTGCGAAGCAAAGTATCTTACCAGCGGACACCGTTGCTTGATGAAGAGCGTTTGTCATATTTGAGGTCGGAGAGGAGGGATGACTTGACTGAGATGTGGAAATTGTAGCTCTTATATGGTCCGACAGGAACGAAACTTGCACGCATCGTGAAGCAGTGCATGTCGCGTGAGATGTTGCAGTTCATATAAGCGATCTTGTGGGTGTCGAAGTTATAGGAAGCCGAAAAACCAATGTTCCAGTTTGTGGTAGGGCGTATGTTGCCCGAGAGTGACAGGTTTTGGGTTATCTTGCCCTTATATTCGAGTTTATTATAATCAAATTCTCCGTATCCATAGTTGACCGAATAGTTGAACGACAGGTTCCACGGCACATTCCATGCCATGTAGCCGTTATCGCCTATCTGTATGCCGTTCTTGTTCTTTTTTGTATCGTTGGCATTGGTCGGGCGCGCAGGGTCGTCCATTGGAGTGCGGTCAGGAGTATTTTTATTGTCTTTATCTTTGTTTTTGTCCTTGTCATCGCCTCCGCCAAACCATTTTTTGAACGTGTCATTGTTGAACGTGTAGCTGAATGACGTGCCCGTGCTCGACAATTTTCCCCAGCCTTTGCCGTGGGTAAGGCGCAGCTTGTTGATGCGTACAGGGTTGCCGTTGGCATTCAGGCCATACATATATACGTCCCACGTGGCCGAGAGGTTGAGGTTGAAGCTCTTGGTGAGACGCAGCATTATCGATGTGTTGAGGTTAGACCAGTTCATCGAGTCGGCCGCGAAATTGTAGCTTTGCGATAGGGTGAAATTCTCGATGAGAGATACTTTTTTCTCACCTATTGAGTCGTTGTCATCACGCACCTTCATCTCAAGGTTGTTGGCGAGTGAGAATGATACCGAACCGTTGCGTCCGCTGCCGGGAACACCGAAAAGACTGTTCGGGAACATCGAGTATTGCTTCTTTTGCAGACGTCCCTGTGCGTCAGTATATTCATACGAGCCGTAATAGCCGAAGAAGGGCGACGCGAAGTCGGGCGAGCCGGAGAACGATATGGTGGGCGTCATGACGTGACGTATCATCTTAACCTTTTTGCCAAGGAATGGAAGTGGCTGGAAGAAGCCATATATCTTGGTGTCAAGCGATACAGAGCCGGAGAAGTCCCATACGTTATAGAAGCTGTAGGTGGTGTCGAGCACCTCGGCCGAAGCGTTGGGGTCCCACTGACGGCGCACCTTGGTGGTGTACATACGGTCGGTGAGGCTCACGGAGGGGGTGATGTTGAAATACTTGAATACGTTGAATGTCGCGGAGATAGGCACAGAGTGCTTCATGCCGTTGCGCCAGTCCTTGATGAGACTTTTCTGGAAGAATACGTCCTGCTTGGCCGTGAGCGAGTTGTTGAACTGACCCGAGTAGGAGAGCTTGATTTTCTCATACCATTTCTCCGCTCCGACAGCCTTCTTGCGCTTGAAGGGGTAGACCTGCGACATGGTGAGCGTAAAGTTGGGGAACGATACGGCAAGCGTCGAGTCCTGTGTGCGTTGTGAGACGTTGGCGGTGGTTGACAGCGACCATTTCGAGTTGGGGAAACGATAGGTCATGTTGATGGTCGAGCTCTTGGTGTTTTCGGTAAACGCGCTTGAATAGTATGAGTTGAGGTCGTTGCGGGTATATCCGCTTGTGGTGAAGTTGACGCTTGCCGAGAAGCTCATGTTGGGATTGGCCTTTGAGTCCTGAGAGTGGCTCCAGAGTATCTGGAAGTTGGTCGACTTGGCATAGTCGGGCATACCCTTGTCGCCTGTGATGGTCTTGAGATATGATATGTTGAAGTTGCCCGAGTATTTGTAGCGTTTCAGATAGGCCGACTGGGCGCGCAGACCCCACGAGCCGAGAGTGTATATCTCGCCCGTGAGAGCGAGGTCCATGTTTTGGCTTATGGCGAAATAATAGCCGCCGTTGCTCAGATAGTATCCGCGGTTGTAGTCGTCGCCGAAGGTCGGGAAGATAATGCCCGAAGAGTATTTTTCAGAGAAGGGGAAGTAGCCGAATGGCACGGCGAGCGGAAGCGGCAGTCCTGCCAGCACCATATAGGCGGGACCTGTCACCGCATCCTTTCCGGGACGCACCTTGCCTTTGGTGAGTTGCATCCAGAAGTGGGGATGCTCATGGTCATCACAGGTGGTGTAGCGGGCGTTCTCTATATATATGGTGTTTTCGTCAATCTTTTTGGATTGTCCGCCGGTGAGGTATCCTTCGCCCTGCTGCGTTATAACATCGGTGATAAATCCCTTCTCGGTCTTGAAGTTGTAACGCATGGTCTTGGCCTCGTAAGTGGTGCCGTTGTCGTCAAATACTGGCGAGCCCTTGAGGTCGCCGACCGAGTCGACCGTGCCGACAGCATAGACTGTGGTCGAGTCAAGATTCATTTCGATCTCGTTGGCGTCGAGTTTGATACTTCCATATGTCACTTTGCCGTCGCCATACATGTAGGCCCGGTTTTGGCCGGTCATCACCATCGAGTCTTTGGCCGAGAAGTCAACGGCATTGTCGAGGTCGACCTTTGTACGTACGATCTTTGAACGGGTGCCGTTGTCGCCGGCCGAGATGCGGCGGCGGCTCAGACGGGGACGGCGGGTGGAGTCGGTCGACATCTCATGACGCTGTAGCACCGAGCGCGGGGCTTCGGCAAGCGAGTCGGTCATGAGCGAGTCGGGCATAGCGATGGTGTCAGGCATGAGTCCGGCTGAGTCGACCGGCAGTCGGGGAGCGGTGAGCACGGGGCCTGTGGCCGTCGCAGTGTCGTGGGTCTCGACTGAGACAACGGTGTCGGCGGCTTCGGGTTCAGACGTGTCGCCTATCAGGTCGATGATACGTCGCGCGCCGGCCGACACTGAGTCGGAGGGACTGTCGGTGCGTGTGGTGGTGTCGCTGTCGATGGCGGTTGAATCAGCATGAGCGGCGTGGGGCAGTCCCGCGTCGCTGTTCACCGGCCGTGATATGGCACCTACCGAGAGGGCACACAGCAGTACAATCGCTATTATATATAATTGAGTTTTCCTCAAAATTTCAGATAAATCTCTGCAAAGTTATAACATTCCCTCCAATTAGCCAACAACACGTGTAACATAGTCACAAAATAATTGTTAATGAGCACCTATTTGAAGAAAAGGATTAAAAACTGAGCCAAAAAGGGCGAATAATTATAGGTTTTTTCGTATTTTTGCAGTGTTTTATGCTGGATTCAGTATAAAATTAGAAAAAATTAATCACTGTCACACCATCTCATAACTACAGTTATGCCGCGTCAACATTTTGATTCATTGGATATCAGAATCCTCGAAATGCTCTCCAACAACGCCCGAAAGCCATTTCTCGAGATCGCTCGAGAGACACATATCTCGGGTGCAGCCATCCATCAGCGCATCCAGAAGCTCACGGCTGCCGGGGTGATACTCGGATTCCGCACCGAGATAGACCCTGCCTCTGTCGGATATCAGACATGCGCATATATAGGTTTTATACTCAACGACTCCACCAAGTTCAATGAAGTCGTAGAGCGTCTTCGCGAGATTCCTGAAGTGGTCGACTGTCACTTCACCACAGGTACTTATGACATTTTCGCGCGGATATATGCGCGCAACAACGCCCATCTGCTCGAAATAATCCATAAGAAACTGGGCCTTGGCCTTGGACGCACCGAGACCTTGATTTCATTCAAGGAAGTGTTCAAGCGTCCTGTGCCAATACATGCCGAAAACGTTGAATAACCCCACCGCATTATATCATACATTCGGCTGCAAGCTGAATTTTGCCGAGACCTCCACAGTGGCTTCACTGCTGGAGGCCGAGGGCATTATGCGTGTTGCCGAGGGCGAGGTGCCCGACTATATAGTGGTCAACACATGCAGCGTCACCGAGATTGCCGACAAGAAATGCCGTCAGGCCATACGCTCGTTTGCTCGCCGCTATCCTCATGCCAAAATTATTGTCACCGGCTGCTATGCCCAGCTTAAGCCTGAGGAGGCGGCTTCGCTTCCGGGAGTGGCTGTTGTGGCCGGTAATGACCGCAAGCTGCGCATCATCGACTATGTGAGAGGGTGTGAGTCGGCCCGTGGTGTGGTTCACCATACGCCTACGGCCGATATACGCGAATTTTCTCCGTCATGTTCGCGCGGCGACCGCACTCGCTATTTCCTGAAAGTGCAAGACGGATGTGACTATTACTGCTCATATTGTACCATACCTATGGCGCGCGGCCGCAGTCGCTCGGGTACTATCGACCAAATCGTGGCGCAGGCCGGTCAGGTAGCTGCCGAAGGTGGCCGTGAGATAGTGATAACAGGCGTGAATATCGGTGATTTCGGCAAACGCACTGGCGAGAATTTCTTTGACCTGTGTCGCGAGCTTGACACTGTCGACGGCATCGAGCGTTACCGCATATCGTCGATTGAGCCCAATCTGCTCACCGACGACATTATCAATTTCGTGGCTTCGTCACGACGTTTCATGCCTCATTTCCATATCCCGCTGCAGAATGGCAGTGATGAAGTGTTGAGGCTAATGCGCCGACGTTATGACACGGCATTGTTTCGCCACAAGATTGAATGTATACGTTCGGTCATGCCCGATGCGTTTATCGGAGTCGACCTCATAGTAGGTGCGCGCGGCGAGAAAGAGGAGTTGTTTGACGAGTCCCGTCGTTTTGTCGAGAGCCTTGACATCTCGCGTCTGCACGTATTTACTTACAGCGAACGGCCCGGCACGCGA
This sequence comes from Duncaniella muricolitica, assembly GCF_910574735.1. Lineage (NCBI taxonomy): Bacteria > Pseudomonadati > Bacteroidota > Bacteroidia > Bacteroidales > Muribaculaceae > Duncaniella > Duncaniella muricolitica. The sequence goes on from NZ_CAJTCF010000039.1 coordinate 26,943, forward strand.
GCCCTTGAGATAATACCTGTGGTCAGTCAGGAAGAGAAGCATCGGCGCACCCGCATAATGCTTGACGTGTCGGAGTGCAAACTGCTCGACTTCACAGGCCGATACATCTCTACGGTGCGTCCGGCCCTTATCGAACATCCGCGCAAGGATGGCTCGATGGCTGCGTTTACCGACAATTATCTGCGAGTCAATATCCTTAATCCCGACCCGGCGTTGGCCAATCAGGTGGTGCCTGTCCGCATCACCGGCATAAGCCCTGATGATGTCGAGGAGTGTGAGGGTGTTATTGAAGTATAGAGTATATGGTGCAGACGTCCTTATCAGACACCAACCGTGTGGCTGTGGTCATCCTCAACTGGAACGGCCGCAAGTTGCTTGCCGACTATCTCGGCTCGGTGGTCAGACACACCGATGCCTCCGTGGCCGATGTGATTGTGGCCGATAATGGCTCGACCGATGACTCTGTGGAATATGTGCGCGGCCAATTTCCCTCGGTCGAGATAATCGCTTTCAGTGAAAACCTCGGTTTTGCCGAGGGCTACAACCGGGCTATCGACATGCTTGCCTCCCGATATAAATATTGTGTGCTGCTCAACTCTGACGTCGAGGTCAAGGACGATTGGCTTACGCCGTTGTGGCGGTTTATGGAGTCACATCCCAAGGCCGGAGCCTGTCAGCCGGTGATACGCTCGGTGATTGAACCTGACAGGTTTGAGTATGCCGGTGCTGCCGGCGGATTTCTTGACCGTCACGGTTATCCCTATTGCCGCGGTCGCATATTTGATACCGTCGAGACCGATTGCGGGCAATATGACACCCCTATGCAGGTATTCTGGGCCAGCGGGGCGGCACTGATGGTCGATATAGAAGTCTATCGCAGATGTGGCGGTCTCGACAAAGAGTTTTTCGCACATATGGAAGAGATAGACTTGTGCTGGCGCATACTTCTGAGCGGACGCGAGGTGTGGGCTGTGCCTGATGCCCGTGTCTATCATCTCGGTGGAGGCTCGTTGCCAGCATCCAATCCGCGCAAGACTTATCTCAACTTTCGCAACAACCTCTTGATGTTGCATAAAAATCTGCCCGACTCATGTCGGCGCGGACTCCTGTTTCGCCGTCGGCTGCTCGATACGGTCGCATGGGCTAAATTCCTTCTGTCAGGCGATAGCGAAAACGCTTCGGCGATACTCCGTGCCCATCGTGATTTCAGACGTATGCGCAAAGCCTATACCTCACATCCCAAGCAAAATCTGCTTAATGTCGACACCAATATTCTCTTTGACTATTTCGTCCGCAATCGCCGCACTTACGCAGAATTGAAAAACTGAATTGTTCTAAACATAAGCATCACACGGCTAAAAGACACAGGTGTCTTTTAGCCGTGTGATGCTTATGTTTAGAACGGATATCCTATGGCGAGGTGGAAGGCGAGTGATTTGCGGAAAGATTCCATGTTGTAATATCCTCGTTTGCTGGTGTCATAGGGGGCATGTATGCCTATGCCGAGGTCGGCACGGATTATGAGCATGGAGATGTTGAACCGCAGTCCGGCACCTGTGCCGAGGGCGAGGTCGCGCAGGAATGTGGATGCGCGCAACTGTCCGCCAGGACGGCTCTCTTCGTTTTTAAGAGTCCAGACGTTGCCTGCGTCAAGGAATACGGCACCGTGGAGCGGGCCGAGTATCGGGAACCGCAGTTCGGTATTGGCCAGGAATATGAATGTACCTGTCTGGTCGAAATAGCCGTTGATCTGACTGGCCGGAGCGCGATATGAACCCGGACCTATGGAGCGGACGGTAAAAGCACGTACCGAGTTGGCTCCGCCGGCATAAAACTGTTCGCTGTAGGGCACCTGGCTCGAGTTGCCATAGGCATAGGCCGCGCCGGCTGCAACACGGTTGACAAGCCACATGTCGCCCGAGCCTATGCGCCGGCCATAGACTATCTGACCGTAGCCTTTGATAAACTGAGAGAATGGTGTGCCAAGCAGCTTCTTTTCTTTGTGCGCGCCACACAGTTCGTATACCGACCAGAAGATATTGCCGGCCTGTTGCACCGAAGCCTGTATGTTGATGGTGTTGTCGCGGTTCATGGCCCGGTCATACACCATAGAGTAAGACATCTGGGGTATGAATTGGTTCATGAAACTGAGTGCAATCGCCGGATTGGCCTGCATGATGGAGTCGAACACCTCGGTGGTGTTCTGAAGTTTGGTGTATGTGAGTTTGAAGAGAGTGAACGAGTTGGAAATGTAGCGTGACGAACGCCAGTCGTAGGATATGCCGGCGTTGAATTGTGACATTTTGAAATAGTGAGGGCGGTTGAGCACATCTATACCGAGAGATATGCGTGTCCAGTTGATGTCACGGCGGCTTCGCGGCACAAATTTAGGTGCGAGCAGACGCGGGAAGGCAAGTGTGGATTTCAGGCCTGCCTCATAGGAGTTGAAGAGGCTGCTGCGTCCCGAGCCTGTCTGCCATTCATATGAGCCGGTGAGGGAGACCGAGAGCTGTTCGCCGCCCCCGAAGATGTTGCGGTTGGTGAGTCCGAGCGAGAGTCCCGGGCCGAGATAGGAGTTGGACTTTGATGAGACATTAGCCTCGATAGAGGCTTCCCATGGGCGGTCGAAAGTACACTCTATCGCCACGTTGAGCAGCCGACGGTCGCGGTGGACCGTGTCGGGCGTAACAATCATGTTGATATTGTTGAATATGCCCATGCGTGACAGCCGTTGTTGCGTGAGGTCCATCTGGCGCACCGAAAATGTGCGGCCGGGACGAAATGCTATGCATGACGGTATCAGTGACTTGCGCAGACGTGACGGTTTGAACTGTATGACGTCACCTTTGGTGGTGTGTATGGTGTCGGGGGTGCCTCCGCCTTTATTGCGCATGACCACGGTGGTAATCTCGCCGGTCGAGAAGCGGTCGAGTGTCCATGGATGGACGTTGTCGGCAATCGAGAGACGCATGGCTATACGTCCGGGCGTAATGGTCGAGTCGGCGAGATACTGAATGTATTCGGGTTTGAAGTAATAATATCCGCGGTTGCGCACAGCATTGGCTATCTGCACGCGCAATGATGACAGAGAGTCGGTCGAGTAGCGTGTGCCCGGCTTGAAGTAGGCCGAGCGGAGTGCTACCGAGTCGATGAGATGATAGAGGTGGGTAGAGTCGGGGAGCAACTGTATGGAGTCGATGAGATAGGGGGAGCCTGACTCGACGGTGTAAAGTATGGATGCCTTTTTCTTATTTTTTTTCTGGACGAGTTCGTAGGAAGAACGGCCTGCAAAATAGCCGTTGTCATCGAGTATGCGGTCGAGCATGTGTGTGCGCACTTCGGGGCGCACGTCGCTCACAAGCACCGGCTCTGACACAAGTTTCTCGTATATCCAGTGTTTGAATCCGTGAGGCGGGTTGGGCCAGTTGTTGTAGACCCACAGGCCGATGGGGAAAGGTGTGCGGTAGGAGGCCGAGCCGAGCAACGGATTGTTGGGCTTGACCGACACAGCTTCGGTCAGCGATGACTTGACATCAGCCGGAAACGGGGTGTCGTCAGGTGTATTAACCTTGACACCCTTTAGGCCGGTGTAGAGGATTTCGTCCTGAGGCAGACGGCGGGTGGTGGAGCAGGATGTCGCGAGCATAAGTGCTAACGAGACCGCCGACAATATGTTGATATAGCTTCTGACAGACATAACTAACTTTAATCTCTATACTTTCAACTCTATACTCTTATTCAGTCTCTTCTGATGCCAAACAGTTCCCACAGGGTGTTGAGTTTTTTCTTGAGCACGAAACCGACACCTGTCTGCGTGATTTCACCCTCGAGAATGCTCTCGAAACCTGTGTGGCGGAATACTCTGACATACATCGACCCCGAGGCGTTGAGCATATATTCAAATGATATGTCATTGATGAGGTTCTGCGAGAAGTTTTCGTCCGAATCGGCATCGGTGGAATAGTTGCCGCCGACGACAATCTTGAACCGATCGTTAAACAGGCTCTTTGACACCCGATAGCTGTAGGAGGTGGCAGTCGAAGTGTTTCCCTCATAGGTGCGGTCATACTGGTCGATGCCAAACGAGATGTCGACGCCGCGTATGTTGTTTGCGGCCCAGGTGTTGAGCTGAGAGGTAAGGAATGAGAATAGCGGATTGCCGCTCAGGCTCGTGCCCTTGGTGTTGGCACCTGTGTAGACGTTGTAGAGGAGCAGGTTCATGGCCTGGTTGGCCCGCTGTTCGGCCGACATCGATGTCAGTTCGTTCTGAACGGTGATATCATCGTTGGTCGAGAGGTCAAAGGCCACGTTCATGTTGTCAAACGTGTTGGTTATGGAGAGCATTACGTCAAAGTTGACCACTCGGGAGTTTTGTCCGTCCTGTGTCACATTGGCGCGCACCACATCGACAGCCTGGATGTTGAGCACGGGATTCATCATGTCGCCGTTAAATGCGATGTATGAGCCGTCCTTAAAGGCAAAGTTTTTCTCGCTCATCAGCGGCGGTGTGTAGCGTACAAATCCACTGTTGATATTGACACGTCCAGTGAGGCGCGAGCCGTTGAGAGGCGACATGGAGAAGTCGAGATCGCCCGAGGGCATCACCTGTACACGGTTGTTGCCGTTTGACGACAGGTCGACATTTACAGTGGCTCCCTCGCGCAGATGCAGGTCGGCGTTGAGGTTGAGCGACATAGCGGTCGACGCGATAGAGTCGGCCGAGCGGGTTGTTGTGGTGTCGTTAAACTGTATGAAGTGTACCATGTCCTGGTCGGACTGTCCCGAGATGGTCTGTTCGGCGTCGGGCATCACATAGGTGACGTTGGTGCCTTCGAGCAGCGAGATGTCGGCGTTGACATTGAGCCGCTGCATGTTGCCCTTGACTCCGGCGAAAAAGTCGAGAAACGCTTTGCCGTAAACGTCGGCTCCGCCTCGGGCGCGGTCTGACTTGACCACCTGGATGTTGCGTGCGGCCATGTCGAGGTCAAGACGCAGGTCGGTGAGATGGCGGGCATCCACGGTGCCGTTGAGCGACAGCGGATTGGCATTGCATGCGAGGATGTTGAAGTCCTTGAATGTTATGACGTTGCTGTCGACGGGTATCTTCTCGTCGGAGAATGTGAACGATGTGCCGAGCATGGTCACTTTGACTGCTGTGGTGTCAAAGTTGATATATCCGTCAAATGTCGGGTTGGCCATGTCGCCGGTTATCTGCATTGAGCCGTTGAGCTGGCCCGACAGTGAAGCCATCTTGTCGGGGATAAACGGGTTGACGATATGCAGCGGGAACTTAATCATGCGGAAATCGAGCAGGAACGGTGTGGCAAGCGTAGAGTCGTTGAGCACACCGCGGGCAGTGATGGTCGGGATGGAGTCGACCATGAGTGTAAGGTCGGCCATTAGTTTGCCGCCGGCCGAGTTGGCCACGTTGACGTCAAGATTGAAATCGCCCACACGGTCACGTCCGTAGTAAAGGTCGGCCAGCGAGATGGTGCCGTTGCCGGTAAGGGTGGGCTTTTCATATCGGAAGCTCAGGTCGGCCGAGACCTCGCCCTTTATAGGCGGAGCAAAAGGATTGATGGCAAGCCAGTCTTGCAGACATATGCGTGACACCTGTACTTTCAGGTCTTCCTGCTCGCCGTGATATCGGTCGTGGTGAACGGTCGAGTCGGCGTGGGCCGTGTCGCCCTCGGGATGAGTGGTGAAAATGCGCACGAAGCTCTTGTCGCCGGTCAGTTCGAGATTGGCGTCGATATGTTGTGTGGCGAGATCGATACTCAGGAAGTTGTCTTTGTTGAGAGTCCAGGGCTTATAGGCGATGGTCGGAGAGAGGGGGACAAATCTTACGGTCACGATGCTGTCGGCTATGTCGGCGTTGAGTCCGAGGTTGAAGCCTTTTTCGCCCTTGATATTTTCCTGTTTTAGAAATGCCGAGGCCCGTGTGTTGCCGGCAAAACCGTTGAGTGTGACATGTGCGAAGTTGTCAAATGTGCCCGGACGGTTGTTCATCGTGGCATTATATACGAGATATTCGCCGTGTTGCACGGCGTTGACACGTATTGTGTCGAGACGGGTCTTGTCGATTGACAGGGTGTTGAGCAGAGCGTTGAATCGCAGCAGCGAGTCGTTTGACACCGAAGCCGAGAGCTGTCCGATGTCAATGCCTGATGAGGCCAGATATTGGGCGGCAACATTGGTGCGGCCCATGTCGGCATGCAGGGCAAATCTCGGTATGGCATTGCTGAGCACCGGGACATCGACACGCATGCTGTCCATCTGCGACTGTATGGCGGTCATGGCGGCAGGCATACCAGAGATGAATGACAGCAGCGGACCGGGAGTGGTGAGCAGGAGGTTGAGGTCGCCGTTTGTCAGCGAAGTGCGCGAGCCGTCGCTCTCGGAGCGGGAAGTCAGTGTGATGGGTGAGCCCGGCTCGATGGTTATGCCGGGAAGCTGCCATTTGAGCGAATTGATGTCGGCCTTGACATCCATGCCTTGTGTGGCGATATTGTAGAATCCCGACGAGGCTATCTGCATGTGTCCGCCGTTGAGCGAGTCGGAGAGATGCAGAGTCATGAGGTTGATGTCGCGCAGGTCGCCGCTGATGTCATAGCGTATGCTGTCACCCTGTAGCCATGCGTTAAATCCGAGTGAGGCGTCGGCTCCGGGATTATGGCTCACGAGTGTGCCTGACGCCTCGCCGGCATGAAGCGAGGTGTTGAGTGCTATATCCGAATAGGTCTCTTTGAGATATGTTATCTGCTTAACCTTTATGTCGGCATCAATAGATGTGTTTTTGGCCATAGGGTTGTAGCCGCGCCCGTCGACTGAGACGCGGGCTGTGACGTTGCCCACGCCGAGCGACGGCATGAATGCGTCGACCGGAAATCGGTCGAGAGCTATCGTTGCGTCATAATCCTGCGGTCGCGCACGCCATGAGCCGTCGGCGGCCAGACGTCCGCCTTTGGTGGTGACAGTTATATCGCCCGAAGCCTGTCCGGGATGGTAGTCCACACTTCCGTTCAGACTGAGTGAGGGGACTGACGCTATGGGCAGAAAAGAGAACCTGCGGTCGGAAAGCGACGCGAGGGCTCCGCTGAATGAGATGTCTCCGCCGGCTTTGACGGGATCAAACGGATGGTCGATGGCTCCGTTGCCTTTGAGCCGGAACACGCCGGGCATGGACATGTCGAGACTGTAGACATTAAGGTCATCGGCTGTGCCGTCAATGTCGGTAGAGAATGTCAGCATCCCCATAGGGGCGAGCATTGCTTTCATGTCGGGAAAAGCCAGAGTCACATCGGCCGGCGATACCGTGCCGTTGCCTTTGAGCGATAACGGCAGGTCGGGGTCGGCGGTGAGGTCGCCTATGCCCATGGATGCGTCAAATCTGAGCATTGAGCGCAGAGTCGATATGCTGAACGCATCAGCTTTCATCATTTTGCCATCCATGGTGAAAAGTCCGTCGGCGCGCAGGGGCAGACCGCAACGTTCGGTGGCTATGAATTTTCGCAGAGGCACACGTATCGAGGTGCCGCGGTTGTAGAACGAGTCTACCTCGATGGCAATGTCGGTCGCGGCGATGTAGGACGGGTCAAAACCGGCTACCGGCGTGACACCGCGCCTGGCATACAGAGCCTCGCGGCCTGTGAGGCGCAGAGTGTCGGCTGTGATGGTCCACATCTCCGAGTCGGGAGTAGGAGCGGTATCGGCCGAGTCGGCCGGAGCGGAATTTTCGACGGCCGGATATATATATGTGGCGGCCACGCTGTCGATATACAGCGAGCGTCCGAATATCTTTTTGTTACGCATGTCGACAGTGGCCATGTTGAGCGACGCGCGGTCGATGTGACATCCGAGTGAGTCGATTATCGGCATCATTTCCATAGAATAGTCGACATCGGATAGAGTGATGCGTCCGGCTCTGATGAGCCATGGTGTGGTCGAGGCTGTATCTGTCGGAGTCTCTGTGCTGTCCTCGAGCATCCTCAGGGTGACGCGGAGACCCGAGATGTCGGCACGGTCGAGATTGATGGTGTTTTCTTTGAGTAGGATGTCGGTCGCCGAGATGTCGCCTCTGGCAATGTTGGCGCGCAGCCACAGGAGCGAGTCGGCATTGCCAAGCTGATAGAACGCACTGTCGAGCGACAGTCCGTCGACATCAACATGTCCGCGCAGCAGCGGGAGTATTTTTACGGCTACCGACGCGTTGCGGGCGGTCAGCATGGTGTCGCCGGCCGCTTCAATCACGGTCACGTCATCTACACTGAGACTGAGGGGAAATCTGAGCCGCAGCCGCCCGACGTGTACATCCATGCCGGTCGAGGCGTTGACCTTGTCGGTCGCGAAGCCGACCGCCCAGTCCTGAACCGGAGGGATATAGAGAAGCACCGGGACGAGTATGACCAATATCACCGGCACCAATACAATCCAAAGAATTATTTTGCCAATCCTGCGTGCCAAAATGTGAGAATTTATTTAATAAGTGTGAATGAATGAAAATCTATATAATTTACAACCACGTACAGCAGGAAAAAGTTTAACAGAATTAGGCGGTTGCGACAGAAAAAACTCTCGTCGCAGGCGTGTGGCGTAAGCGGCGAGAGTAATAGGCTGAGGGGGAGTCATACTGACACCCACGACGGGAAATGGCTTATTTGTCCTAAGCAAGTGAAACAAGGAGTTCCTTGCCGTCTTCTGAAGGCTGGAATACGAGTTTTCCCTCGCGGGCAAGCCATCCGAGAGCGGCATAGACCTCTTTCTCGTTTTTGAGCTTTGCCATTTTCTTGATCTGCTTGGTATCAAGAGTCTGAGCTTCATTAAGGGCAGCCCACACGAGGCCGGCATTCAAGCCAATAGTTTCGGTGTTCATTGTTAAGTATTTAAAATGGTTAAAACTGTTCACAGTCCTATAATCCGTCGGGCAGTGGTAATCGATGTGAAAATCAGCCCATTGAAAAATGAGACACGCAAATTTAATAAAAATTTGTTAAACGACTCATGTCTTTTCAACAAAAATAACATGCCTTTGGTTCATTTTGCTACAAAAATAGTTTTTATTACGAAAAAAACTTCGATTTGCTCAATAGCATTCAATGATTGATTAAGGATTTAAATTAAGATATCGACAGCACGAAAAACGAATTTTTAGTTGTAACTATTCAGCGGACGCGCCGATGTAGTCGCCGTTTAGAAAAGGGCGAGGATTGCGTTGTAGGGCGAGTTGCCGTGCTTCTTGGTTGTCTCGACGATTGAATGCAGATCCATAAA
>NZ_CAJTCF010000040.1:0-35499 GCF_910574735.1 Duncaniella muricolitica
CGGAATTGACCCGAACAAGACTTTAAATGCTAAACTTGTCAAAGAACTCCTTGGCTTGGCGGTAGATGCCGCTTAGCCTATGAATAATTTTTTAACGAACTATTGTCGTTATAAAAAGCGGTGATAATATCCTCCATGTAGCGGTCATCACGCATCGCTCCGCTGATAGTGTCATGCAGTACCTTACGGAACTTCTCAATCCACATCTGGATGTTGCTCTCGTTGCGTTCTGCGACACATCCTAACTGTGACTGACGAATCATAGCTTCGCTACTGATATGCACCTCCTGCCAGCGGCCGAAGTCAGGGAGTAGTTTGACATGGATGCTCTGATAGCCGTTCTCTTTGGGTGCGTCGATATAGTTGCTCATACTGCAATGCTTCTCCTTGAATCGGTCGGTTAGGATGCAGTAAATTTTCATCGCCATCTCCTTCTCGCTGAGTGCGGTCTGTGTCTCATCAAATACCACTTCTACAAAGTGACGGTATTTCAGATGGTTGAAATCATCGCCATATTTCTTCATCTTGCGCCACAGACTGAACGGACGGCGGTAATCGACATAGACACGGGCTTTAATCCCAGCAGCTGAGAGTGTCTCTTCAATCTGACTGCGGAAAGTTTCAAGATTCTCCTTGTTCGCCTCCACATGACGGGCGATGAGCGTTGAAATTTCCTCATATTCATCAGGGCAGCGGAACCGGAACGAGAGATTTTCCAACTCGGTCTTGATGTTGTATAGTCCGAGGCGGTTGGCAAGTGGAGCATAGAAATAGTCGGTCTCACCGGCTATTTTCATCTGCTTATCAGGCTTCATTGATGCGAGAGTGCGCATATTGTGCAGGCGGTCAGCGAGCTTTACGAGTATGGCACGGATGTCATACTGCATGGAGTTGAGCAACTGGCGGTAGTTGTCGAGTTGCTTAGACAGCTCATAGTCATGTGTGGGCTTCTTGGTCACCACGCGGACCAGGAACGCTACGTCGTCGCCGAAGCGATTGCGGATGTAGTCGATGGTGTAGTCGGTATCCTCTACCACATCATGCAGAAAACAGGCTATGACCGGATTCGCACCGAGCATGAGCTCCTCCGCCGCGATATTCGCCACCGCTATGGGATGTAATATATACGGTTCACCGGTTTTACGCTTCTGGGGAGCGTGTGCCTCCCGTGCCAGTTCAAATGCGGCACGGATTCGGAGCATATCCTCAGACGATACACGCTTTGCCATGACCTCGAAAACGCGGTCGGCTCGCTCCTGAATGATTCGGTTGTATTCGTTCTGCATGATAATGGTTGTCTTTAAGTTATCAAAGTTACTAAATTATACTGATGTATAGGAAAAATCCCATATAATCTTTCAGTTTACTTCCGAAAGATATTCCGGAAAAAGTCAATTATCTTCTCTCGGTTACGAAAGAGGATGTATGCGATGATAGCCGTCCATAATAGTCCCATCCCTGTTATCCCTCAATCATTTCAAACTCCACATATTCAGGGAACCATTTGTCGAGTTGGTCATCGGCTTTGGCCTCCATTTCAGGAGTGATATATTTCGACATCTTCTGAACGAGGACGGTGAGAGAGGCAACTTCGTCAAGCCAGCCGATAATCGGTATACGTTTGGAATCGAGAATGTCGATCGGGAGAATGAGGTAAGCCAATGAACCAAAGATTGCCCACTTGTCTTTTCGCGGAGTGTCTTTGCTCCGCATCACATACCACATTAGAAGAACGGGACGGGTTGCGGCGCGACCTGCCTTGCGGCTCCAGTTGCAGATGCTCTCCCAGAGAGCGTTGTAGTCAAGATTGAATATTGCCATGATGATTATATGTTAATTGTTCTTACATATATAGAGATACATGGATAGGTTAAATATATCAATGGTCTGTGCTTTTTTCTAAAATTGCAAATGGATGAGAATTGCCGAATAATTGTCATTGGCATTCTTTCTTGTAATCTCTTTTATTTGATCCAAGGAATCAAGGGTGTCTCCATCAATGAGGGCATCTTTAACGTCATTCCATCTCCCACAGCCATAAACACCGTCTGAACAGATGAATATCATATCGCCGATCTTCACCTCAATTCCTTTAATGTCCGGGATATAGCTGTTGCGACCAGTGAAGAAGGCTCGTGTGATTATTGGCCATCCCTCGGGAGTCAATGCTACATGGTCAGTTGACTGATAAATGATTTCATGATTACGTACAACATAGATTCTGCTGTCTCCACAATGAGCCAGCAACGCTTTGTTACCCTCAATAGCTGCCATTGCCATAGTCGTACCCATCTCAACTCGGGATTTGTTGTTATAGGCAATCATTGTCTCGTTGCAGGCATCAATGATTTTCTTCTCGCTGTCCTTGCGCTTGGGATTTTTTGTCCAGTAGTCACAGATATGCTCTGCTACGAGCTTACTGGCGACTTCTCCCAAATGGTGTCCACCCATGCCGTCGCAAAGTACGAATACCGACCGTTCTTGCTCCGGCATCTCTCTTACTGCTATATAATCCTCGTTCATACTACGTGGACCACATTCACTAAATAATCCGTGATATATTTTCATCTCAATAAGTTTCTTCATCGTCTTTTCTTAGTTGAGGTTTGCCTCTCAATATGCCGTTACGATCAAGTTGACCATACCAGTAGAAAACACTCATGCCGTCCGCATTACGGTCGGGATAGTGTTCCCGATAGTCGAGAGTGGCCCGAATATCAAGATAGTCGGTCTGACTCCAGCTGATTGTGCTGTCAAGTGTGCCATTTTTGATGATATGATTCATCGCCTCCAGGAAACACAGAAAGCTTTCTTGACTGAACATGCCGGCAGTCACTTTAAGGTCATAAGCGACATTCTTGCCTGAGAAGGTTCTTGCGAGAGCATATCTTATCGGCCAATCATTATTATCAATATTGATGAGCCTGTAGCCGTCATCACGAAAACCTTTCTTGGTAAGGAAGAGGTACCAGTTTAGTTTTGTGGGATTTCGTTTTACAATCTCCACATCCGGGTCATTTTCAAGCATGGTGCCTTGACTGCTTCCGGGCACAAGCTCCGGTTTCAGCATATCTCGGTTCTTCCTGAAAATGAATGTCTCAAACCTTGTCAAAGGTCGGTCAATCAACACTTGGTTCCGTTCTTCCATATCTCAGATAATTTTCAAGAAACTTTCTGCTCCGTTCATATTTAGCAAGCATTTCCATAAAGGAAAATAGTCCTTGGCTTGCGCCTTCCGGGATATATGTATAGCCATGATTAAATTCTTCCGGCAGCGAGACTTCCTCCGGGTCGATAACAACCATGTGGCAAGAGTCTGGTATGGCGGCGAGTAATGAAGCCGCAGGATATACGAGTATGGAAGAACCAACGACCACAAACCAGTCGGCTTCCTTCGTAGCTTTTATAGCTTCTCGCCATAGCCCGCTGTCTATATCCTCGTCAAAGTAAACGACGTATGGCCGCAGTTGCGAGCCGTCGGGTGCTTTGTCTCCTATATGAATGTCAGGATTGTCTCTGTCAATGGGGAAAGATAGAGATGGATTGGCAGAAGACGCATTTTTCAGTGCCTCGCCGTGAAGATAGATTACTTTTGTCGAGCCGGCACGTGTATGATAGTCATCACCGTTCTGGGTAATGACTGTCACATCAAAATCATTTTCAAGAGCGGCGATGATTCTGTGTCCCTTATTTGGCTCATGCTCCAGTATGGCCTGGCGCAACGGATTGAAGAAATCAAGCATTGCTTGACGCCGTTCCTTCACATCCCTGCGTTGCTGCCCATACCATGATTTGAGAGTCGCCACCTTCTCATAGTCAATATTGTTCCACACACCTCCTTCGCCTCGAAATGTGGGCAACCCGCTTTCCCGGCTCATTCCGGCTCCTGTGAAAAATACTATCTTCTTTTTCGTTACCATCTGTTTTCTACAATTATTTTGTATTCCTTGCGAATCCAGTCGAATATAAGTTGGAGTTCATACTTGTATGATTCAATTCTATCCAAGGAAGGATACAGACCGCCGAAAGAGCAAAGACCTTGCAGAAGGTCGGATGGCAGGAATATACCGGTCTCCTTGTAAGACCTCGTCAGCATGATCGCTCTCCCCAGGAACTCATGCCAGTTATGTCTGCGGCTTTTCCCCGGAGGCACAGCCCAATGCTCGGCATCCTGTTCGATACACCAAAGTTCACAGACTTCCTTGTCGAGCCGAGGCCAATCGACAATCAAGTCGTTCTTGTCTCTGATTTCAATGTTGAATCCCATAATCTAATCTTTTACGTTTACAAGTATGATTGCCTTTACTGCATTCCCAAGAGTGGAATCTTCAGAAAGACCCCATGTCACATCGCAGTTCTCAGGAAATCCCGAAATGAATTCGTTGAGATATTGCACCTCATAAACTGTCAGCGGACGCTCAGCCCCTGAAGAACGCATTACGTTAATCATGACAGATGTGGCACGATTGATTATCTCAACAGCCTCATCGGATGCGATGGCATTTTCGAGAGCATTTTTCACTCGGTCTTTCCATTCGGCGCGCCCTATGAATGAGTGTTTTTCTCCGTCGGTGTGCAGAAAATTCAGATAGTCATTATAGTCAAGTCCGATATATTGGGACTTGATATTCTCAAAGAACGCCGCGAAGTCAAACTGTTGGTGATGTTGTATGATATTTGTTGCCATAATGAAATGATTGGAAGTAGTCTGAACGACAGAATTGCCGTTCAGACTACGAAGTTAGTGATAGTGGTTGAGCATTAGATTAAGTTTCAATCTTTTTCACCGAAGAGAGGAGAATGTCATTTGTCATCGCCATCATCGAAGTAGTCGTCAGCCATCATTGAAGGAGCAATGTTGTTTGCGAGACGGTCAAACAAGCGCCCCCTTGCCTTATGTTCACGGGCAAACATGGCTGAAGTGCCCACCGCATCAGCTGAAAATGAGAGTGTGTTCGTGATGGATATTGTGGCTGCGACGGCCTCCACATCCTGATTGGCTCCTATGTAGGTGAAAATCCAGCCCTTGGATTTCATTGTCTCCACCAGTTTCTTGATTGCCGGGCCGTTATATTCCGTTGACGCATTTTCGTAGCCGTCGGTGATGATTGTGACGAGGACCGCGTCGTCATCGGCCACACTCTTGCGGAGGGCGTTGATTGCGTTCCCCATGGCATCATAGAGAGGTGTGCAACATGAGGGAACATACTGCTTGTCGGTCAGTTCCTCGACACGCTCCGCCTCCACTTTGTCGTAGATTGTCTTGACTTCATCCGAGTTGAACGACACCAGTGACACAAGGTGTTCCTGCTCGGGATGCTTCTTATGGGCAGCACGTATGGTCTGAACGGTTTCATTCACTCCGTCGATTGCCTGCTTCTCGATGCTGCTCATTGAGCCACTCTCATCAAGGATAATCAGATTGAATACTCTTTGTTTCATAACGTTGTATTTTTATTCGTTTATTTTTTCTCCTTTTGCATTTACCATGATACATTCGCCGGTTTCAGGGATCTGACACTGATAAACTCCCGGGGCTACCGATTCTATACTTGAGTACAGAGGTGGAGTGACAGGAATTCCGGCACGGTTAATAAGTCCGTAGTAGTTGTTGGCCGAATAGCTCATCATATTGTCAACCGCTTTCTTCTGGTTTCCCTCTTCGTCAAATTCATTGATATAGTATGCAAGATGGTACACTTCATCGAACACGAAATCGTCAAGGATAGCCCCATCGTAATCATGTCGGCTCTGAGAGTTGTCAGCTTTCACAACTGTGATACCGTTGTCGGAATGAATAAATACATTCTTATACTCCATAGGGATTACAAAGTGTCCGTTTGTACCGATGACACCCCAGTTGTCATTATCCATGGCGTACCACATATTCTTAGCTCCGATATGAATATCTTCATGTTCCGGTTGGAATGCCCATTTGCCATTTCGGTCAAGAAGCCCATACTTTCCGTTCACCGGAATAGCGGCATAATTTCCATGATAGACGTAGCGGTCATATCCGCGTTCCCTTGCAAACTTACGGTTATGTATCGGCTTACCCGAATGATCTATGAAGTATACGGAATCACCCTCGCAGACTCCGGCAACACCGTCCGTGAACGACCACGCCGCGTCATACTTGAAGGGAATGACAGTCTCTGCCGTATAACGGTTGACAAATCCGCGTTTGCCGTCTTTGGCGACAATAATCAGGCTGTCACCGTCTTCAGACACAGCAATCCAGTCAATGCCTTTGATTATCTTAGCTTTGGTTCGGGAGTCATAGATATATGACTTACCCTCGTTGTAGCCGTTGTTACGGTATTTGAAATTGGGACTGAGGTTTGAATCATAGCGTTCTTCCCATGATAATCGGTTATAGCTACGTCTGATGACCTCATCATAGAAGGCGTAACCTATCATACAAGTAAAGGCAACGATGCACACAGTTATTACAGCCCATATGACACGCCAGAACGGAGTTTTGTACTTAGGGTTAAGACAACGCCCAACCCAACAGATTGCCTGCCAAACACCTTGCCAAAGGTTTGCAAGCCATTGCTTGAAAGTGATTATTTTTTGTGACATGATATCGTTGGTTTTGTATCTTTATAGATAGAGAGTGCTCTGCTTTTCCTTTCTATCCCGGCAATAAACATTTTTGTTGTCTATTTGTCAAAACTAGCGGATGGGCAATGAAATGTGTCACTGCCCATCCGCGATATGGGTTTAATAATCAGATTGCGAATTTATATATTCAGTTCGCTATGTGTAGGATGTATATTCCTTTATGGTTGAGCGTTATGTCTTGATTATGAATTGTCGTAATCAGGACTCCGTTTGTATCGTAAATCCGACCAATTTACGTTTTGCGGTAAACGTCCCATAAAAAATTAGAGTGCCCGAAACTTCGGACACTTAAGAAAATCATGCGCTTTATGTGACGTTTACCATTGTGTGCCCTACCTATCACTGAAACTATGTTCTGATTGATACTTTAATTGCATTATAGCTCTCCAGTGTTTCAATCGAGCTTGTAATGCCATTGCTGACAAATACAGCATTTACTACGGTACTCTCTTGAAGCCCCGGAAGAGAAATTTTAGTCCCGTCAGCTTCAATAGGCTGGTCGTTACCGTTTATCTGAACTGAGTGTACTGAATGTTCCTCATCAGGTATTATGTTGTAAGTTATCTCATTTAGCTCTGTCGTATCAAGATTGAAGGATTTATTGGGAAGAATAACGGAGTGCCAATAATGCTCTTTCCTATTTTATCAAATAAGCCCATGATAACTAAGGATTATTTTCGTTTTGATTTATTGTAACCTATTAAAGCCATTATGGAATCAATCTCCGCAGCATCCTCCGAGGATAGAGTTTCCGTCCCCTTTAATCGTTTAATCTCTTTTCTTAAAAATACTTCTACTTCCACCCTCATTATTGCACAGTGAGTATGATCTCTTTTAAGCAAGTTCCCTCTGTAGGTATAATTACACGCAATACAAGTAGGGCATGATGAAACATAAGGACAACCATAACATTCCGTTTCAAAAATATCTTGATTCCCTTCTAAAACACATGTGTTTAAAATTTCTAATTTTTGCTTGCTTAAAACCAAAGGCGATAAGATATGGCAGTTGTATGACTTCCCATCAGTATCAAAAATTAATGAACCATTCCCAACTCCACAAATTTGTATTTCCTTTGGCGGATTTTTTAAATTCTCAGCATATTCATTGAGGTCATGTTGGAATTGGGTAATCAGAGGCATATGGGGGTTGGATTCATAGAAAGAGAGCAACTCATGTAACTGCTGTTTATAAAGCGAAATACTTTCCTCCGACCATTCATCTTCTTCAAAGGCTACATTTGGATGAACAAGAGCCTTTTTCTTCAAAAGATATTTAATGCCTTCCGCCATATATCCAACAGACTCTTGATTGATAGTCATTTGAATTGGCTGATTCGGCCAAGTCTTAACAAAATAATCAAGATCTATTGGAGCTGTAGTCCTATTAATCTTTTGTGCATAGGGGATCCCATCATAGCTCAATCCAAGAGTAAGTATCTTACGATGGGCGAACAACCATTCCTTCAATTCTTTTGTGAGGAGTGTCCCATTCGTACTCCCAAAAAATCTGTAAGGTCGTTGCCATTCTTTTTTCTGAATCCATTCAACCAAAGGAATAATGACATTAGATGCAAGAAGTGTTTCTCCTCCCATGAACTTTATATCCAACAGACCACCTGCATCTAATAAAAATGGCTCTAGAATAGACTGAGCCATCTCTAATGTCATATCTTTTTCCCGCTTTGTATGAATATAGCAATATTTACAATCCAGATTACAACGATAAGTCATCAATAACCCGATTGAACGATCACTAATCTCTTTTCGAGAGGGTGTATCCATCTTATTTTGCGCTCCCCATACAATAGTCGCAATCTGTAGCCCCTTGACATCCATGTCTTGTTGGGCACCATTTATGTCCAAATGGTATTTGACTTACAGATTTCGGTCTCTCAATACCTTCGGCGCGTTTATGAAGCTCTTCAGCCTCGTTCTCCATCGTTTCTTCTGAAGTCCATTCAGAAGATTCATATTGAGACTGTGAAACAGACTGACAAGTCTCTTGCTCATCAAAATCCGCATCTCTCCATAGGAAGTCGTCATCCTCTATGTTTTCTTCGAATGTGGGTTCTTCAGATTCGTCCCATTCGTCAAATTCTTCTTCCATAATCGTTGGAATTTAGTGAGTTAGATATGATAAGGTTTCTTGAATATTGCCCATGATTTCCTTATAGAGGGATTCGGTATCTTCTCCTTTAGAATAGCGCTCCATAAATGCGCTTAGAGACCGGCCTAAAGAATCAGTAAAAGTTTTGAGCCCTTTGGTTACAGAATAGGAAACCAGGATTTGGATTTTTTCTTCTCTTGAAGTGCCTGCTGGAACATCCAACTTTCTAGATGAAAGGAGCTGCCCAATCATACCATCTGGAAGTATGACTTCTTTAGAGGTCGGTTGTGGAGTTAACACAATATCATTGCTTGATTCGGTTTCGACCAGATTGTAGAGTGCGGCCGAATCAACAGCCTTGTCTGCGAAATATTGAAGCGTTTCTGTATATGTTCGTAATTCAATATTTTTGAGGAGATTTGAAAACGAATTTGCATCGTGCAAGGGGGTCTCGAATTGCTTAAACAAACTTTCGATAGCCATAAGGTTATAACCTTGAGTGAGGTTTTCTCTCGGTGGACAAGATGAGCTTGAAGGTGTTGTCATCATCGGTTTGGAGAATGTCGCCTTATGAGCGGATGCTGACTTGCGAGAGTCAACACCCGCTTTCGATTTGGGTTTAGAAATAATTTCCTTAAATCCAAATCCAGCGGCAAAACCCAGAGCGACGCTTATGATTATCTGGATCATATCGTTCATTTCATTAGATTCTTGATTTCAGATAGGAGCGCCTTATATACGCCTTCCTCTTTCTTCAAATTGGTTAGGTGCTCTTCTTCTGCCTTTTTCTCTCTCTCGCGTTCTGCAGGAGTTGCAGACAAGGCATTTAAAAGTTCCGACCTTAGCGATGATAAAGTCGGCAACATTGTAGAAGGAGTCCCAAGCGAATTAGCTCTCTCCTGATAAGGAGCAAGTAGCTCAGAGATATATTCATCATTGAAATCATCCTCAAATTTTTTCTTTAGGATAGCCCAATGATTGAGATTCCCGTCGGGAAGTTCTGTTATTGAATGAGAACTTATCAGGACGTTTAACTCATCAATTGTTGAGTTCATTGTCGTAGTAAGACTATTTACAAAATAGTCACCTTGACTTTTGGTAATATGGCTACTTACTAAAGAAAGACGCAGCTTGTTGACATAGGCGATAGATCTCGTCCTAAGGGAGCTTTTTAATGCATCTAATGCATTCCTGATATCATTTTCATAATCCGAAACGAGCAGATTATATTGTCCGAGATTGTGTTTTGTCACCCCGGAAGAAAAGAACGACGGATCGGGATAATTTGACTCGTTAAACTGGTCCTTAGCCTTTGAAGACCTTGTATTGCAAAGAGTCCTAAAGGAAGAAGAGACCTCTGAGGATAATTCCGAAGATAAATTGTTTACCAGGATATTAGCTTTTATACCGTCAAAGAAGGCAGCAACAGCATCCTTCTCTCTTTCTGCGGATTCGACCTTTTCTGATAGAGTTTTAATCTTGCTTTCCGACGTGGATATTTCTTCTTGAATTGTACGTATAACTGCTTCGAGTTTCCCTTTTAATGTGATAAGAGGAGCTTCCATTAGGTAGCTCGCACTAGATTTTGAAATTCTATCGATATGCGAGACGACCTCTTCGATATTGCTTATCTCTATAAGCTTTTTATCGATTGTTTCTCCATCGTCTAAGGATGTCAACTCCTCGTATTCCTCCTCAAATTTAGATTTATTGGATTTGAAGAAAGGAGATTGATTTTTTGATGGAATTTGGCCACATAAAGCCATCAGCGAACTTGTCATCAAAGACGCTGATTTCGACATTATGGTAGCCACATTAGAGTTTTGCGGTATCTTTTTTAGATATTCGTCTCTTCTTTCGATGAAATAATCCAGTTGGTCGTCCCATTCAGATAGAGGTAAATGAAGCAGGTCAACTTTGTTGTATACATCGATTAACTCTGAAATGCCAGCATATTCAATTTGACTGCTCAGTAGAGAGGCATCAACTTGATCATATCCATTATGCGAATGCACGAAAATCAGCACATTGCAATTGGCTAAGCATTTCTTAGTTGTATCTCCACGAGAAGATATTGGGTCGTTGAATCCAGGAGTGTCAATAATGGTGATTCCCTTTAGGGCATCAGCATTGAGTGAAATCCTAACACATTTTGCCAAGCCACTTAATTTCCCAGAAGTCGAAACAAATTCGGTAAGCTCAGAAATGGGCACCGTTATTTTACCTTTGGTCATCAACTGCTCGTAATTGTTGGGAAGAGATTCAAGAACTCCTTTTGCACTTTCTATTAACTGAGTTTCAGATTCATCAGAAGCCACCCGCGAAGCCAAGACTCTAAGTGCGTCAATGTCTTCCTTTGTCAAAAGTTCAACCTCAGCTGCATTCTCTTCCCCATATGTGATTTCGGTCAGAGTAACAGTAATGGGCTCACTTCCAGAAGGAAGGATATTATCGTTAAAGACGAAGGCGTTGACTAGCGAAGATTTCCCCGCCTTCATCTTTCCTACGATGCCAATTCTCAAATTGGATTCATCGAAGTTCTGGAGAAAATCGGTTTTCTCCGCATCGGAGAGTCGGTCGTGCTCAGTTAACTTGAGCAAGGCAGAATCCACGATGCATCTTATTTTCGCTTTCTCTATCATTAGTCCTCAAATATAGATTTTATCTCCTTGATTTCGGCAAGTACTTCAGAA
Source organism: Duncaniella muricolitica (assembly GCF_910574735.1). NCBI lineage: Bacteria > Pseudomonadati > Bacteroidota > Bacteroidia > Bacteroidales > Muribaculaceae > Duncaniella > Duncaniella muricolitica. Next base: position 11,430 of record NZ_CAJTCF010000040.1, read on the forward strand.
GCACGGTTGATTTTACTTTGTAATTCACCCATCTGACCTATTTTCTGACCATATTCAACTAGTTTCTGAAAGTCAATCCTGTCGTATGCTTCTCCCATCCTTTGCAATGCACTTACGACTCCGTTAAAGTCGCTTGCCATTGCGCCAGAAGCTCCACCGCAGAACGTTGCACCGCTACAACGATTGTTGAACGTGTCTGCCATGTTATTTAGCCTGCTGACACAGCTATTGCAGGCGGAGCCATATTGATTCTGCGAATTCTTGTATGTATCGGCAATTTGGTCTGTTGCGTGATCCAACTCATTGTGTGCTTCTGTGAGCGCTTTCTGGAATCCTAATACTACTTCCTCGAACTTGAGTACAAGGGCATATATATGAGCATAGGGATTATATACCTCATATTCCTTAATCACTTCATTGAGTTTGGATGTAACCAGCTTTTTGAAGCTGGCTTGCATCTCTTTATCTCTTCCTAAGAGGAAATAGGCTTTGACATCTACATTTTCCTTACGGAAAATATCACAGACTACCTTTTTAGAGCCATCAAGAGATTCTACATCGTCTGCAAAGGAGAGAACGACATATATGGGCTTGTCAGCTAAATTCTTTTTAATGAAATTCAGATCCTCTTTCGTGACGGATTCTGTCAAGTTAATAAACCAAAATATAGCATCACATGAGGAAACGGCTTTCATTGTAGGCTCAGAGTGCTCATTCGTTGAAGAAAGACCCGGAGTGTCAATGAACGTCAAGTTCGAGAGAACTTTATTTTGACTCTCTTTTACAAGATAATCAAAAATGCGAGCAAACGGGAAGTTGCGAATGCCTTTTGCGTAGTCGAAGAGTTCTCCGTCCTTGAGACTGATGACTTGAGATTTACCCCCTTTGTCAACCACAGTCAGTTTATCGGTGTTGTTACCGTAAACCAAATATGTTGCGAGAGCAGTATTCTCTCTATTTCGCGTAGCGAAATTTTCATCAAAAATGAGGTTTAGAGCAGTGGTTTTGCCTGAGTTAAAATGGCCCATGAGACCAAGAGTGAGTTTGTCCCTCAACCAAGGCTTATCCATTTGAACCTTCATGCGTTCAATTGTAGCATCGATGTTTTGCGCCACGAAAGATCCAAGGTCGAAATCGTCATTGAGGATATCTAGTTTATAGACTTCTTCAATCATTCGGGTAATCTTCCACTTAAGAGCATCACAATACTGTTCGTTATTCTGGATGTCCTCACCTTTCTCTTTCACAACGCCGTTGAGAAGAGCGGTCAACTGCTCATAAAAAGCAAGTTGCTTCTGAAGTTTGAGTAGTTCTCTTTCGTTCATTGCCTGAGTTGTTTTTGTATGTTATTTATCTCTCTTAAACGAAGTATTGTAGCCTTATGCAAGTCTCCTTCGGTATTACCATTAAGCATACGAATATGGTCAATAAGTTCACTTGATTCTTCTGAATTAGGATAGGCAAGCCTAAGATTACCGGCCAATGTTAATTCTATATCAAGGGCATCCTTTAGGCTTATGATTGCTTTTGACAATGCAGAATTAGTTATCGTCTGGTAAAAAGAGGTTAAATATGGAAGCATAAACGGAATATCTCGATAGGCACTAATTAGCGTGGGCAGCATAGGCTTTGTCCCGTATTCCATAAGATGATAGCCATCAGAGTACATCGCCGCCACAATTGAAAAGACTTCAGACACCACTTGAGTAAAACGTTTTCGGACGGCAACGTTTATCTCGAATGGAGTATCAAGCATTGAAAGGAGGTATTCCTTTTCATTGTTGCTTAATTTCCCAGACTTTTCAGACAACAATGATATTATTTTTTCATTTTTCTTAATTGCTTCACTACTGGGAGGAAGATCAACCTTTTTTAACGTATTGGCTAATTTGCGATTTTCGGATGCCAAAAGACGGTTATATAACCCTGTTAAATCTAACCACCCAAAATCAAAACCTACTGGGTATGTTAGGCTTTCACCTAATCCCCAGGACCAGATTTTAAAGCGAACGACGTTCCCATTGTGTTGGAATTCGGGGACAAACACCATGACAGGTTGGCCCTTCATGCCTTTAAATAAGTAATTTATAGAAGCATCATTGACTGGAATATCTTCACGCCATGCTCCTATCTCAGATACAACTGCGTGTTCACCGTTGGAAGAATAGTTGTTAACCAAGAACATGGACAACTCACAATTTATAGAAGCAGCCTCCGGGTGAGCGTTATCTTTCAAGGCGGAGATGAAACGAAGAGGCACTATTTCCATTTTGTTCGGGGAAATAATGGTCTTCAGTTTGCATCCCTCCAACATCTGAGAAGTTTCCTGATAAATTGGTTCGATAGCTAACGGAGAGTCAAAAGGATTTCTAAGCGGCCAGCAGTCTCTTAAGAATGTACGCATATTTGCATCGGTGCATGCCCGGAAATATAGACTTTCAGCATCTTTTCTGCGGGCCTCATTCTGTATGCGCATTTCGGAGATACGCCTTTGATGTTCGGCCTCAGAAATCTTAAGTTTTTGCTCAAGATTTCTTTCCTCCTTCCGTATATCTCGTTCCTCTTTTCGGGACATTATTCGACGCCCTATCTTTGTCTCATTCTCAAAATAATCCTGAGCAATAGGGCCGGCAACTCGGCCTATCATACCTCCGAGGAGTAAACTTACTATCGCGCCCATAATACAATCAATCAAATGTTATCATAAAGTTATCCGAGTCAGCCCAAGCATCTGCAAATTGATCGAGGTCATAGGGCACTCCTAATTCTCCAGTCCCAGGGTCAATCAAATTAACCCAGCCAGACGAAAAATCATCGTTAAACTCGATACCTCCTACAATTAGAGCATGGTCAGCTCGGGGGCCGCTGATTAAATCCTCGAATATTTCATCAGGGCCGGGATTCCATAATTCGCCAGAATCAACTCCAACTATTACAGGATGGCCTTTTGAAAGCTCGCTGACTAGATTATATGGAGATCCGTGAAGTTGTTGATGAACAGAAAGTCCATGAAGTTCTAGTAAACTCCCCACTTTATCGGATGGCGTCCCAAGTTCAGGTGTGTACCATCCGTTTTCAATCGCTTCATCACGCAAAACGGCTTCGTCAACCTCGATTCCTATTGAATTTAGAACGATTTCTTGTGATTTAATTGCACAGGAATCCGCATAACCTTGATGTATAGCTTCAGAAACCTCATTTAAGGTCGGAAGGCCAAAGAATTTATTTGCATTCTGAGTATTCATAACTAAAAATTTAGATTGTCAATATCTTCAAGATCGTCGTTGATTGACGAATCTAAATCTATAGAGTCCTCTGATGGATCATTTCTATCAACAATAGAAAATCTTTCTGGATTATTGAATTCGTCCAGCTCGGAGGATGGTTCTTCTGAATCTTCCCACATTGACGTTTCAATGCAAGCGACCAAATTTTCTGTTTCTTCACCCCAAGACATATTCTCGGAATCAGAAAGAGATTCAAATGCAGGATTATTTATTGGCAAATCAAATTCCTGTAATGTGGGAACTGTGGCTAATGGACAATCTGCTGGTAATGAACGAGCATCATAAATGAGATGGGATAGATAAGCATCAGTTTGAATGATCGATGAAATGTTAGCTTCCTCAAAGAAGTCAAGGTTGCCTTCCATATAGGCGCCAAGCATTTCTTCAGAGACGGGGAGGTCTTCGATGCGGTCTAATTTACTTAGTAGTTCTTCATTAATCATATCAGACCCTCCTTTCTGAGAATGTTACAGAATTGTTCCTTGGCTCTCTTGTGGGTGTTGTAGTAGTTGGCCATAGTCAAGCCGAGGAGGGCTGCTGTCTCTTCGTTGGTTTTTTCATCGACATAGCGGTACTCAATGAGCTTGCGATAGCGTTCATTAGGCATTGAAATGAGTATTTTATTCAAATCGTGCATGTCGAGATTTCTTGTTTCTGACACTAATGAGTTGTCATCTGGCAGTTTTCTATCACCACCGATTTCATTTGAGTCTGTTGTCTCAATTTTGCGGGTGTAAAGTTGGTGACAATAGTTTTCGCTAACAATCTTCAGCCACATGGTTAGAGTGCATCGAAATCCGAAACCGGCGAGTTTTGAAACATGAGTATCCTTGTGGGGATACATGATATAGACGTAGATTTCGTTGATGAACTCAAAACAGTTGCCGCAATCGGTATAGTATTTGTCGAAAACCGATTTGAACAAGGGATAGCATTTCCCGTATAGGAACTCTTTCGTGATGACAGTGTCCCTATTTAGAATGGCCTTGACTATCTCTTGGTCGGTATATGTCACGATGTCTGGCATTACTATTTTCCGTTTGCAGTACAAGGCATCTCTGAATAAGAGATACGGATACGCCATAACTACTTGCAGTTAAACAAATTGATTAGGATGTCATTTGAAATTTGCTAAACATCAACGGCTTCAGAAGGCTACAAAACCGCGTGTCCGGTCGAAAAAATCTTAAAAATTCCTTTGTCATGTCGCGAATTATGCTTAATTTTGCGACATTAAGGTATCTCTTATTCAGAGATTGGGATTTTTTTCAAACAAATCAGCCCCAATCTCCCGAATAGGGAAATCAGGGCTGTAATTAAAGACTTTTAAGGATTAGGGCGTTAGCCTTATCGACTACGGAGGTTTCCAGCGAGGCAAGATAGATTTGGGTGGTCGCTTCGGAATCGTGTCCCATACCTTCGCTGATTACACTGAGGGGTATACCTTTTGCTTTGGCGGCCGAGGCCCAGCTGTGACGGGCGCAGTACATTGTTAGGGGAGAGAGTACACCGACTTTCTCTGCGACCTTCTTCAAGTGGTGGTTGATACTCTCGTTGACATTTCGGACACGACGTCGCTGATTGCCCTCTTCCTTGGTAATGATAGGCAGCAGATATTGTGTGGGGTTCTCCTGGTATTTATCGAGAATCATCTGCATCTCCTTAGTCCATTCTATTGTGAGTTGCTGACCGGTCTTGCGGCGGCGGTATGTCACGCGACCATTTTCGAGGTCAGTTTTTCGGAGATATGCCATGTCGATAAAGCTCATGCCACGAAGATAGAAGCTCATCATAAACATATCACGGGCGAAGTCTGTCTTGGGACTGAGCGACAAATCCAAATTCTTGATTTTTTTGATGGTGGGAAGATTCAGTGCTCTCTTTATCGTTTTCTCCGCTCCGGTAAAGACCTTTCGGAAAGGATTCCGGTTCTCGATAACCTCGTTATCCACTGCATTGTTGTAAACGGCGCGGAGGATACGCATATAGAAGGAAATGGTATTAAGCGTGTTGCCTTTGTTTTTGAGATGTGATTCATATGTCAGCATCGTATCGGAGATAATGGCATCGAGCATTATGTCCTCATTGTTACGGAACTTCTTGAAACTGTTTAATGCCGCCTTGTAGGTTTCTGCCGTTCGGAGTTGATTGCGCTGCTTCAATGTGACAATCATTGACTGCATGAAGTTGAAGAGAGAATACTCGTTGGAATATCTTGCAAACTCGTCTATCACATCGTCGGCTGTGTAGGTCAGGCCGTTGGCATCAAGCTTGCGGTCAATTTTCATCAGTCGCTCAACATCCCAACGGATGCGCTCGCGTATTGAGAGAATGAATGATTTGCGCTCGCTCTTCTGCGTGGTCATGACCATTGAGCGGGATTCATCCCACTCCGATGGATATACTTTGTAGTCTGAAAGGAGTTGTCGCACCTTCCTTTCGTGGATAATCTGATAGTAGATTGTTCCCTCGTGGTCAGCGACAGTTGAGGGACGGAACTTTACTTTTATCGAAGCCATTTGTTTTGGGCGTTTTGATTTGTCTATAAGATACAGCGAAGGGATACACTCCGAAAAGCGCATCCCTCCGGCAGCATCATAATGTGTTGATTTTACGGAATATATAAGGCTGCGAACTCTTGACAGCGACGTTTATATAGACCTTTATGGAATTTGCCCTTATATTTGCAGTGGGCAGTGTATGACTTGAAAATATTACGGTCTCCGGCTTTCAGTTTGCGATAGACCGAGCTTTTCATTACAGCCCCCGGGCCGATATTGTATGATAACACGCCTAAAAGCAGAGCATCCATTGGCTTAAACTCATTGAAGAGAGCGATGAACTTGTTGAGGTCTTTGCGAAGGAGCGCATCAGCCTCTCTTTCACTCATCTTATAGCCACGAAAGTATTTTTCTCCGGGGAGTTTTCTGTGACCGTATCCGAGGTATGGCCAATGCTTTCGGGAGTCATGCAAAGTCTCATGGTACTTTATGATTAGTACAGCCCGCTCATAAGGAGGCAGCTCCATTATCGACCGCTTTGCGGCAAAGGCTGGTGTAGTGACCGCAAGGGTCACTAACGTCATGAGAAATATCAGGATTCTTTTCATAAGCCGATAGGTGTTATGGTTCCGGGATTGACGGGGCTAATAATGCCGGGTGTTGTGTCGCCGACATCATCACTGTCCTTACTATTGAACTCAAAAGTCTGCTGCCACGGGGTTGAGTTGAAGTTATCCTGAATGACCACGAGGAACTTGTGTGCCTCGGATGAGTTGGCAGTGTAGTTGAGGCGGAAAGTCTTGCTTTCAAGAAGCACGCGGTCGTTGTTGACCAGCACGGGGCCGTCAACAAGTTTGAGGGTGCCTTCGCCGTCATACTGGAAGTAACGGATGGTGTAGAGGGTGTTGGCATAGTTGCCTTCGGGCTTGATCTCGAAGCGAAGTTCGACGGTTTCGCCCTTGGTGATTTTGTCGCCGTATGGCATGACTTCCACCGTGAACGGATAGGACTGCTGCACGTCGAGGTCGTCGGAACATGAGGTCAGGGATATAACGATTGCGAAGAGTGCAATCCAGAACCCGAAGAAACGGGCGGGAGTGAGGCGGGTTTCGCCGATTTTGTTGATGATTGTTTTCACGATTTTCAGAGTTTGAGTTTTGTTGATTTTTTCGGATAGAGCGACATGAGGTAGTCGTTCAGATCCTTGTGATTGGGATAAAGTGCAGACTTGTCCATGACCTTGTCGCCGAACTCCCTGCGGAGTCTGGCGAGTGCCGCGCGACCGGCGGTGTCATTGTCAAGATAGCACTGGATAACAGTATAGTCACCGAGGGCTGGGATTGCCTTTTGGAGATTGGAAACAGAGTTAAGCACGATAGTGTCGAGGCCATCGTTATAGCCGAGGCGTTCCGCCGAAAGGAAGTCGATGAAGCCTTCAAACACGTTACAACGGGCATTGCCGTTGGCAATCAGAGTGATGTGCTTGGGCGGGTAAGAACCCTTAAAAATTGGATTCCTCAACTCTAATCCATTGGCGTTATTGGGGAAGCCGACGGCATAATATCGCTTGCCATAAAGCTCATAGTCAACCTGCACACAGTAGCGTTGGGCTATCTCTTTCGGTATGCCTCGGTCGGCAAGATAGCGCAGCAAAACAGGCGACTCCAGACGCGACACTTCGATGTTCTCAAAGGTGGACTCTTCGACAAACGGTGTTGGCTTATAGGGCTTAGCGACCGGGAGGCGCATCTTCTCCGCGATGTAATCGGCTTGCCTCAAAAAGTCCGTTTCACCGGACATTTCTCCGGCAAGCGAGAAGATGTCACCACCCGCGCCCGTTCCGAAGTCAAACCACAGATTTCTCCGTGGATTGACATGGAACGATGGCTTTCTCTCACTGCGATACGGGGAGTAAAACCAGAGACCTTTCCTGTCGCGTCCGGTGGGCTGATACCCCAACTGATTGAGAAACTCGACAAGCGAGATTTTCCGGATTTCGTCGATGTTCATAGGCGCATCTTCCGTTTTGGTTTGTCAGGCTCCTGTTCCTGTTTGGGCGGCTCTACCTTCTGCTCGTTCCCTTTGGACTTCTCCAAAGCTGACATCTGTCCTGCGATATAGTGATTCAACTCCGACATATTGCATGAACCTGTCAGTTCATAAGCGAGGTCGTAGATTCCGCCGTATGCGCCGGACTTTGTATCACGCCAAAGGTTTGTCTCGGTGTTGATTACCATTGTCGGTTCGGGGTTGGCATCATATGGAGCATTGTATATGCGGAGATTGCCGTCAGCCGCTACCGGATGTTCCTGGCCTAACGCTTTCATAAAGTCAGTGAGTTTCACTTTCTTTATGTCGAGGTTGATAACCGTTGGCTCCTGAAGCTGTCGAGCCATTGCTGAAAGTCCGTTGCCCTGCTCATACTCGTTCATGTATTTGAGAATGAAATCGCGTGGATCTGTGTAGAGGTTGGGACTCATCTTCAGGGCGGCAAGGTCAATGATGTCGCCGCTCCGGTCAGTGGCATGGTCATACCATCGGTTTGCCTTGGTATCTATCACTAACATCGGCTCCAGGTCGTCGCGCTGCGGGGCATAATAGAGTTTCATGTCCCCGAAAGCCTTGACAGGCTTTTCGCCGAGAGCCGCCATGAACTCCGTCAGCGGGATATTCCTGATGTCATTTTTCGTGTATCTCATAGGCTAAAACTGGTATTTGAGATGTAAGCCATAGGCGAATAGGAAATGCCCAGTGTCATTGCCGAATACAAACCGTTCTTTGATGTGCGCACCGAGTACCACATGGTCAGAGAGATAGAAATCGGCTGACAGCGTTACTGCGCCGCCATAGATGAAGGTATCATCTGCTCCGATTGTAGCACCGTCTTTCAGTACATGTTTGCCCCAGTTGACCGTCTCATATCCAGCGAGTGCGGACACTCCACCGTAGAGGTGGAAAGTCTGCGAGTAGTCGCTGACAATGTGGAGATTGTAGCCGACTTCGCCGGTGAACTGAGCAATGGGAATGCGACCTTTCTCACCGTATGGCTTATAGGTCTGGAGATATTCGCCACCGAAAGACCAAGTGTTGGCGTTATCGCCCTTGATGACGGAGTAGAACAAACCAAAATTATAGCCACAGTTACGGGAGTTTCCGGCAAAGAAACCGTTTACCATATCGGCACGGACTTCAACCGCTGACATTCCGGGGAGGCATCGCTGGGCCATTGCCCGCCCTCCGAAGAGGGTGAGCATGGCAGCGATTATCATTATCGCTTTTTTCATAGTTTACGTTTTACTGGATTGATAACTTGTCAATTACATTGGCTCTCACGATGTCCTCGTTGTCTACCACAAAGGATTGATGGCGACCGCCTTCCTTCTCGGCGACCTCAATAACGAGCTGCTTGTCGTCGGGGATTGTGAATTTCTCCAGAGCGAAGACCGTACGCTCCGACTGCTTGCCGTGTACCACTGTCACATAATTCTGGGCGCGGAGCGGTTCGAGTACCTGCTCCTGCATGGCGGTACGCTTGATAACTTTCTTATCCACAATCTTGAAACTGACATAATCTATGTCGAAAGCGATATTGCTTGTATTCTTCAGTTCGGTGTGGAAATAGAGAAGCCCATTGTTGGTATAGATGGATTTCAGGAGGAACTGCACCCCGAAACGCTTTGAGCCGATATGCTTTATCTCGCGCTTGTTCTGCTTGTAGATGGACTTCATAATCAGCTTTACAAGCATAGGGGACTCGCTACCCAACTTTTCGAGGTACACCTCCTGAGCGTTGTTAGGACGGTTCACAGCCTCGCCGTCATGGAGGAAGTCAGTCATCTCAATACTCAGAAGCAGAGGCTCTTTCGCAAATTTGACGTTGAAGGTGTAGTAGCTCCCATCATCAGTGATAACCGAGAGGTTGGTTTCCTGCTTGAACGACTTGAAGGCAGACTTGACACGAAGCACATTCTTCGCACCGTCGGCGAGACCGGCCACAAGGTTCTCGTTGCCGAGGTCGACATATGTGATTTCAGCCGGGAAGATGATGTGGGTGGTCTTGTTGTAGCAGACCTCCAGCGCATGAGGCGGAATCATGCGGTCGAAGCCCATTTTTCGGGTCAAGCCGTCGAACTTGTCGCCGTCGGTGTAGTTGCCGCCATAGACATTAAGGTCATGTTCTGCGACCTTTTCAGACGACATGTTATTATCGGTGTTATCGGAATTTTTGGCGTTGGCAGCCGTGGCCACTCCGAAGAGTGCCACTGCCGCGACAAAGAATTTTGTGATTGTTTTCATTCGTTGTTGTTGGGATTGGTTGATGATTACTGCTCATTCTGACGGAGCATGATTTTGTAGCCGGATTTCAGATGGACTTTTACCGTGCGCAGTTTCTTGTTGAGATACTGGCTGACACCGTTGATAAGACCTTTGCCGACATCGGAGGCGAGTTGTGCACCGGCGTTGGTGGTAAGATTGATGAAACTTCCCATCGTACTGCCCATATTGGCGCCGATTTCGTGCAGGGCATCACTCTCCATCGAGTTGGGAATGTTGATACCCTCCTGACCGTCGGAGTCATAGACTGAGAGGTCAACCTCCATGATGCAGCCGAGAGCCTCGATAGACTCGATCTTGATTTCAAGACGTTCTCCCTGCAACCGCGCAGCTCCCATCACCGTGGTGTTCTTCGGCAACAGAGAGTTGCCAATCCACATAGGTTCGAGCGTGCGGAGCCTGACGCTCTGCCCGTCGGTAATCGACTGGTCGGAAGCGACACAGGCTGAAATGGTGTTCTTGAAATTCGTGTGCTTGGTGCCGACGGCGGTAGAGAAAGAGCGGGTGTTATCGGTCGAGGCATTGAGGGAAGACACTACATTGCGGTTTACCTGATTGACGGGCATAACCTTACGGTCTTTCTCCGGCTCATCGACAATCACAGCCTGTTGACTGCCATTGCCGGTGCCGAGATACTGCGCTGCCAATTTGTATGACTGCTCCATCAGTTCCATCTCGTTGGGCTGCTGACTCTGTTGCTGCGCCATAGTGTTCTGGGCCTCCAACTCATCAATCTTTGCCTGCAACTCCGCCACCTGAGCGGCGGAATTATCCTCCGGGATATAAAAATCCTGTAGTGAAGCCTGAACTTGCTGGTAAGCCTCGGCTGACGACTGAACTTCATTTGAAACAGTATCCTGAGGTGCTGCAATAGAATCAGTGACAGCTTCAAGCTGAACAGCCTGAGCGTTTCTCTGTTCCGTTTCCTCCAGATGTGCCTGAGCCTCATAAGCAGCTATCTTATTGCCCTCGATTCCTTCGGTAGAACCATCGGGAAGCTCGGTGTTGGCACCGCCATTGGTTTTACCATCGTCTTCACCGGGAGCGAAGATTAGCCATATACTGGCGATACAGGAAATGAACATCAGAGGAAACACCACAAGATACTTCTTCATCTTTTCCCGCTCTGCCGTATTCTTGGGCTTTAAGCGGGATTTAAGATCATCGAGCCACGTCATCGGGAACAGATTTTGCCGGGTTAGACTTACCGACCTCAATATGATGGACGTGTTCAACCTGCATTTCGGAACGGTGTCCGAGTCCCATTTTATAGCAAGCATGTCCGAATACAAAGAATGCTATGAGAATAAATGCAGTCAGCATTACAGTCACCACAGTGAGTCGCTGCTTCTGGGGAAGCTCATCGCATTTCCGTTTTATGAATCCGGAAAGACGAGTTTTGGGAGAGAGCCACACCTTATTATATATGGCTCCTTTGATACTTGATATTTTCACTGGATATTTGTTAGCGTTTTACGGTCTGAATATCTCGATTTTCCAAGATTGTCAGACCCTCGATTATGAAACCATTGGGATTATCATCCGACCTTGACGCATTGGTCAGGCGGCAGGTGGTTACGAGGCTGCGCTCTGTAACATTGCTTTGACGGATAATCATCTCCTTTGCGTATGTCTTTGCGATGTAAGGATAATTGTTGAAATCACAGACCACACTGTCCACCTTGACAACCTGAGTGATGTTTCCGGCTATAATGCGGTTGTAATATCCTTTCTCGACAAAGTCAGAATAGTAATTGTAGGCACTCTTGTCAGCGAGAATCAGCGCACGGTCAATATTGTGCTGGATTGCCGATTTATCGGGAGACAGTGTGAAGAACAGTTCATGGAATCGGCGCACATGCTCGCGGGCCTCCGCCGGGCGATTCTGGTTCATGTCCTGCGACAAGGCAAGCATAAGTGACTTGCCATTGTCAAGGACATAAATCTTTTCCCGTTGTTTTTCCGCAAATCTCAGCGACATACATACTGCTGAAATAGCGACAACAGCGCAAAGGCTCACAACCACTATGCCGAAGAGTCGTATCTGCCGAAACGACGTCTCGATGTTTTTTAGTGATTTGAATTCCACAGTCTGAGTTATTTTAATAGTTTACCGGCTCTTCCGACTACATTTCCGGCTACGCCTCCGGCAATACTTCCGGCCCAAGACCCTCCGGTCATGGCTGTATTGTTGATAGATCGGTTGTAGCTGCCCATGCCTCCTGCCTGAATAATCCATCCGGCAACGGTCGGTATCGTGAAATATCCGATTATGCCGATAATCATAAAGATGGTATAAGCAGTGTTACTTCCGTCAAGGTCAACATTCGGATTGTTTGTAAGTTCCGAAATGTCGTTCTGGAGCATCAGAACCTGAATCTTCGCCAATATTGTCGAGAACAAGTCTGCCACAGGCAACCACAGATAGGTCTGAATATACCGGCATATCCATTGGACGAGGGTATTTTGGAATCCGTCCCAGACGGACAATGCGAATGAAATCGGACCGAGTATCGCCAACACAATCAGAAAGAAAGTACGGATTGTGTCGATTGTAAGCGAAGCAGCCTGAAAGAGCATCTCTAGCAATTCACGAAAGAAATTCTGGATTGCTTTCTTCATTTTATACATTCCGCGCTCGATATACATACCTGCGGCGGTGCCTACCTCCGTCACTCCGAGTTCGTCAATCTGCCTGTCAAACTCGGCATCATCTACAAGATAGGCGGTCGAGGGATCGCGCATCATCTGTTCGTACTCAAGTCGGTCCTTCTCCTCCCGGTACTTTTTCATGTCAAGAGTCTGACCTTCGAGCATCGAGGCTGTTCCTTGCACAATGGGCGACATGACCGAGTTGATGGTGCCGAGCACCACGGTCGGGAAGAACATGATGCAGAATCCGATGACGAAAGGGCGAAGAAGCGGAAATACATCTATCGGTGACGCATTTGCCAGAGACTGCCATATTCGATAAGCAACGTAGAACAATGCACCGAGTCCGGCTATGCCCTGGGCCACTCCCGCCATGTCGCTGCACAAAGGCATCATCTCATCGTAGAGCGACCGGAGTATTGAGTGGAGATTTGTAAAATCGATTGCACACAACATAGACATTACCAGTATTTTTCAGAGCCGTCGCCATAGAGGTTGACAACCCTTTGTGTATCTGCTTTCTTCTTGGCTCGTAGATAAGACACCGAGATGTTCTTATTGGTGAAATAAGCGGTCAGACCCTTCAGACGTTTCATCTCGTTGTAGCAATCATCCACTACATCCATCCTGTCTTTGTCAGTCATGGATAATGTGGTGATATTCACAACCTGCTTCAAATCGTTGAGAACACCTCCGGCCTCTTCAAGAATCCGGGTATAGCCTGAGGCGATTGACGATAGTTCCGCGCTGGTGAAGTTCTGGTCAGTCAGCATCTTCTTGAAGTTGTTGACGTAGTAACCGGAAATGTCACCGAGCATCAGGACGGTCTGCTGCACCTTGCGGGCATCGCGGACGAGGTTATTCACCTGCTGGAGAGCATCGTAATACTTCTTTGCCTGCTGGTAAATCTTCACAGTTTCCTGAAAATTCTTGACCATGTGGGTCGCTGTCTGCGACTCTTGAACAAGTGACTTTGAAGAGTTTACGATACTCTGGGCGATATTGGACGGGTCGATGACCGTCCACTGGGCGTTTGCCCTGCCTGTACCGAAAAGCAGACAGAAGGCAAACAGGGTAAGGATTGTTTTCAGATGTTTCATTGTTCTGTTGAGTCGATGAATGAATTGATGTCAAAATCCACGGATTCCGGAGCGAGGCTGTCAATGTCAGACAATTCATGTACTTCATAGCGTTCCAATTCCTCACCTGAGTCGGCAAGATAGATTCTGTCTGTCTCATGGCTGTAAGCCAGCGTCAGCAGAGTATCACCATCGGCAAAGAAGATGTCGCTGTCATCAGGATTGGAGGTGGAACATCTGATGACGAAGGTTTTTCCGGGAATCTCAGGCTGGTATCGGTATTCGATGTATAGTACATAGAACCCGCCTCTGGGGGTAATGTAGTACCTCATTGAATCGTCGATATTTGTCCAAACGCCACATAGAGAAGCTTTATGGTTAACTTGGGGCTTGGGCTTAAATTCAGCCTTGAGCATGTCGGCTATTGCCTTCATCCTCTCATCAATTGAGATGAGAACTGAATTGTCAAACTGACTGGTGACATCGACCGAGAGAGGAAACACTTTCTTGCGGTCTTTGATCGCGCACACCACTATAATCACCAAGGCAATGATGCCGATTACAATGGAGGCAGCGAAAAGGTAGGGCAGCAACACATATTTGAGTGTCATTGCCAGTTCAAAAATTTGCTGGTTCACTTTTATTGGGTTAAGGGTTATCGAATTTTGGAGGCCATGCCTCCGATTATTTTCACTCCTACGAAAAGCAGGAGCAGCGGAAAGGTTATCATAGCAAGTAGCCCGATGAAGAGACCGGCAATAATTGCCCACAGAGCATACAGAACTTTCATAGCGGCAGCCATTGTGAGAGATGATTAACGATGTTTGTAATCACGTCATAGACAAATGGCTTGGCATACTGAATAGCCTTGTATGTCGCCACGAAGACTGTGGAGAGGATTGCAATACCGGCGAGGAAGAGGATAAAACCTGTCTGCACTCCGAGAATCGGGTGAAACGCTTTGGGAATTTTCATGTCGCACCCTCCTTTCTCTCGTTGGCAAGCATCTTGATGGCAGCTTCGGTGTCGCCACCTAATTGCCTCGCCTTGTTGAGTACCTGAATCTTCTCCGTTTCCTCAGTGGTATAGCAGAGATATTCCTCGGTCGAGACCTCTGTGGCATAGACAGCGGATTGTGTACCGCCGAGACCAATCCACACCTCTTTATATAGGCGATTGGGATTGTTAGCCATATTGATACTGAGTATCTGCGACTTCTCTTTATCGGTCAGACCGAGCAGCTCCTGAATCTGGTCGAAGCGGTTCATATACTTGCGCTGATCCAAAAGTATCTTACAGTCGGAGTTGTTGATGATAGTCTCTTTCACGATAGGACTGGAGATTATATCATCTACTTCCTGCGTCACCACCACCGCCTCGCCAAAGTATTTACGCACAGTCTTATAGAGGTACTTCATATACTCTGCCATGTTAGCCGAAGAAAGAGCCTTCCAAGCCTCCTCACAGATAAGGACTTTTCGGATACCTTTTAGCCTTCGCATCTTATTGATGAAAGCCTCCATGATGATGATTGTCACCACCGGAAAAAGTTCCTTGTTGTCCTTGATACTGTCTATTTCAAAGACTATGAATCGTTTACCGAGCAAGTCGATATTCTCCTTGGAGTTCAGCAGGAAGTCAAACCGGCCTCCGTGGTAATACTGCCTGAGGGTGGTCAGGAAGTTGTCAATGTCGAAATCCTGCTTGTAGATGGGGATAGGACGCTGTGCCATTTCCTGACGGTAGCCGTCGCGCATAAACTCATAGAACGAGTTGAAGCATGGCACGATATTTTTGTCCTTAGCCATTTTTTCGAGGAACATTGACAACGCAGAGCCTAATTCACCGCTTTCAGTCTTGGTCACTCTGTCGTCCTCTGACTTCCAGAGTGTCAGCAGCAGTGTCTTGATTGAGTCCTTCTTCTCCACATCAAAGACCCCGTCATCGGTGTAGAAGGGATTGAACGAAATCGGACTGTCCTCGGTATAGGTGTAATAGACACCGTCTTCGCCATGCGTCTTATTATGAATCAGATTGCAAAGCCCCTCGTATGAGTTACCGGTGTCAATCAGGAGGATATGCGCTCCCTGCTCATAATATTGTCGGACAAAATGGTTGGTAAAGAAAGACTTACCGCTACCTGACGGTCCGAGGATGAACTTGTTGCGGTTGGTAGTGATACCTCTTTTCATCGGCTCATCCGATATATCAAGGTGTATCGGTTTCCCGGTAAGGCGGTCAACCATTTTGATACCGAAAGGCGACAGGCTACTGCGGTAGTTGGTCTCGGCAGTGAAAAAACAGACGGCAAGTTCGATGAACGTATAGAAACTTTCCTCGGCAGGGAAATCCGCCTCATTTCCGGGCATAGCCGACCAGAACAGTGTCGGGCAGTCGATGGTGTTATGCCGTGGCATACAACCCATTGTCGCCAACTGACCGCCGACATCATTCTTGATTCGCCGCAGTTCCTCAGTGTCATCGCTCCATGCCATGATATTGACATGGCAGCGGACGGAAGTCAGACCGTATGAGTGAGCCTCGTTGAGATAGCGGTCAATCCACTCCTTGTTGATTGCATTACTTCGGCTATACCTCGAAAGGCTGTTCATGTTGCGGGCGGTCTTCTCAAACCTTGCCAAGTTCTCATCGTGGTCATCAATCAGCACATACTGGTTGACTATGTGATTGCATGGCAACAGCAACCCGATGGGACTTGCGAAGCTTAATCGGCAGTCACTTCGGTCAGTCGATAACCTCTCATAACGGTTATCGGTGCTGACTTTTGCGGGGAGATCATCAGTGTCGGATAGAGTGTGCAGACAGAGCATCTTGTCGCCAATCCGCATCTGGCGAGCATCGAGGTCAATGTCCTCCAAGCAGGTAACATCGTCCATTGTCAGCGACAAATATTTTTCGATAAGTCCGGAAAAATTCTCTGTTCCGACCAGCTCATCATCCGTGAGGCGACGCAGTTTGATATAGCCGGTATCATTGATGATACGCTCGAACTGTTCCACAGACTCCATGAACTTGACAACCATCTCGTGATTGAGTTCCTTCGGGGTGATTCGCCCACGGCAGAGGGTCGAGAAGTTGCTCTGCTGACGCGCCCGCTCCTTCGTGGTCTTGGTAAGGAAGAGATAACACTTATGGGCGAGATATGGGCGCTCGTTGAAATGGCGTTCAAAACTCCTGTCCAAAAAGGATAAATCATCCTTCTGAAGCTCCGGCTGATATTTTTCCGAACAGAACCAGTCCTGCTTATGCACCACCGAATAGTGCGGTAACACCTTGATTGCCTTGCACCATGCTCCGTGCATGGCTTCATATTCGGCGGATGTCACTGTGAACAGTTCCGGCAGACTAACCTCGAAGGCGACCGTTATGTCGGCATCTTTGCTGATTATGCAGCCGTGTTCCACGGCAAGCAGCGGCAGCTTGGATTCCAGTGTTGTGGCTTTCAGTATATTTCTCATTGTTTTCTACATTTAATCATTCGGTTAAGGCGCAGACGGTTGATGATGTAGCGCGGGTGATATTTCACAGCGGCAAGTTTCATCAGACCGTGCTGCCCGTACTTGGCATTGAGGTGGAAGGTGAGCCAGACAAGGACTGAGGCGGCAGTAACGCCAAATCCTATGCAGATCCATTGGGACAGGCCGGCGATATACATGATGACGAACACCACGAACAGGGCGAGCAAGCCCCCGGCAAAGATGAACAGATACTGCGCCTTCAGACCCTTGTACTCTACCGACCGTCCTATGCCTTTGTTGATAGCATATTCGGCCATAGTTGATTAGAGGAAGAACGAGCGGAGAATAGTGGCGGCCACAATCAGGAAGATACACGCTCCGAACCACGAGGCGGCTGTCTTGGTGGTGTCGGGATCACCGCTCGACCACTTGGAATAGACCTTGACACCGCCGATAAGACCGACAACCGCACCGATTGCGTAGATGAGCTTGGTGCCTGGGTCGAAATACGATGTCACCATAGAGGTAGCCTCGTTGATACCGCTCAGACCGTTGCCGGCGGCAGCGGCACGGAGACCGCCGAGAAGTCCGGCGATGAGAGCCACCACAAGGCGGCACTTGATAATTTTAATTTTATTGATGATAGAGGGTTTCATTGTTGGGGAGTGGGGATAGTTTTTTGATACTTGGGTAAGAAATCAGAAAGTTCAAACTCTCCGTATGCCTTCACACTGACTGGTTCGGGAGCCGTAATTTTTGAAGACTCCTTTTCAGCAGCGATTTCATCGACTTTGCGATGGCATTCATCGAGCTTATCCAGAATATACCTTGGCAGGTGGGTCATTAACTCCGTATTCTTGAAGTCAGCGAAGACACGCACCACATACTGATGTTCCTCAGTTGTCGGAGCTGTCTTGCGCCCAAGAATGAGTTCAGCTCGGGCAAGTTCGTCAAAAGTCGCTCCCTCGGCTATAGGCTCTGCCACTGAATTATCGCTTGCCGCAATTTCATCGGCAATACGCTTGTCAGTTTCAAAAGCCTCTTTAATTTCCTCAGGTGACAATGCCGGAGGAGAAGGTTCAGCCGTAGATTCTTCAGGAATATCAAACTCGACATCGTCAATTTCAATATCCTCGTTGAATAGTTCTACGACAGCCGCTTCTGTCGCCTTCGCCACAATCTTTTTCACAGCGTCAACCGAATACCGACTTTTCCCGATTCCGGCTTTTCGTACCGGACCAGAAACTGATTCCACAGGGGACTCCGATTTGGTATCCGCAGAATTGCCGGCGGTTTCAGCAGATGAATCTTTCTTTCGTTGCAGAACATCGAGAGTGATGTACGCCATCAGCGCAATGTTCAGCAGAAAGACGGCTGCAAGAAGGAGGTCTTTTGTCATGGCTGGCAGTTGTAAACGTCTGACTTCATCTGTTCCAGAAGCTCGTCATTCAGACCAAGATGCACAAGGATTATAGACTCGGCGAAGGACCCGATTGTGGCTCCGGTATCAGCCCAGCTGACGATTTGCTTGAGAGCTTCGGCACATTCGACATCGACGTGTATCCATGCTGAGCCGCGAGACTGAGAGTCAGGACAGAGATATGTTTCGAGGTAATTTTCTCCGACGGTCTGATATATTGCCAGATCTCCAGGCATCAGTTTGTCGTACATTACCTTGCGCATAATCTCATGGAGAAATTTGTATTCTCTGAGATGCTCCCGCAGAATCGCACTGGCATACGACCTTACAGTAGTGTTGTTCTGCGCAATCAGGCGTACAACGCTCTTCAGCTTGTCGAGAGTCTTTTCGGTTATGCCGATACAGCGTTGGTGCTTGATTGGCACACGGGTCAGATATATTTCGGCATAATCCGATTTTGCCTTTTCGGAATTGCCTGTATTGGTTTTGATAGAGGGATTCATTCTTTGTGTTGAAAAGGGTTGGGAACTTGTTGCTTATTCATCATCTCCTCAATGAGTTCGGAAAACTCATTGAAATGATATTCAAGTAGGTTGTGAATGTAAACCGACAACGGAAATCTCTCCATGCCATCTCCAAAGCACCTCATGAGCGCCTTGATTTTCTTGCAGTCATCTTTCGAGACATAGTAAGTCTTGCCATACCGCATAGACTCACCCAAGTTGGGCCGGAGAAATATATCCTGATAATCCTTCGGTGTCTTCACCACACCATTTTGCCGGCGCGGTAAAACGGAACCCGGATTTTTTCGATTATCTTCTTGGGTTTCTTCCACCTTTGGGAATTCGGTTTCCGCCTCGGCATCCACTTTGTCAGTTCTTCGCTGAGGGGATACCGGCTTGTAGGCGTCAAGGAAATTGTCGGGTGTAATCTGTCCATCGTTCTTTTTCGCCATAGCGTTACTTGGTGGTTATTTCAAGGAATTCAGTCACTAACTGCTCTATGCCACTGCCTTTGAGCTGGGTACGGTCGGGAGGCATGAGAGTGGAGCGAAAAATTGCTCGCTTCACATCACAACTTCCTTCCCGGCGGAACCTGACGCTGTTGGGCAGAGAGGACTTCATCACATTGATGTTGAGTTCAGCCATGAACGAATCATAGACCTTGTAGAGTTCTGTCCGTTCACGCGGGTCAACCATTGTCCAGAGCACGTATAGATCCTTGATAGTGGACACACCGGTTGTCATCAGGGCCTCACGAACATAGTTGCAGAATCCGATGCCGCTTTCGAGCACGTGGCGGTCGGCTGTCATGGGACAGAAGACATACTGGACGTTTCGGATTACATCAACCACATTGAAGTTGTTGATGGTACCCGGGAGGTCGAAAAACACAAAGTCCGGGATATACTGGTCCAGATAGTCCTGAGCCGTTTGTAGAGCTTCGCTGATTTCACATTCCAGAACCGGGTATGCCCGTTTCTGTGATTTCTGGAAAGTGTCGTAGAGCTGTTTTCGTAGATACTCGCTCTGCTCACAGTCACGCAACTCACGGTCACGTTCACGAGCGATACTATGTTGGGGAGGGTCACAGTCGATAACCGCCACTTCATACCCTTTAAGGTAATGAAGGCAACTGGCGAGAAGTACCGTTATGGTCGATTTGCCGACACCGCCTTTCTGCGATGACACGGCGACGAGAATAGGTTTCTTCATCTTGATTACTGGGAGATGGAGGGTTGAAAATTCAGTTGTCTAATCGCTTGACCGCTCACTCAACTGAATACGCAACTGCCTGACCACTCAATCAACTGGTCACACAGGCGATTGACTGATTGGTTGAAGTGCTGACTAATCAGGTCTTCAACCAATCAACCGGTTAATCGCGCAACTGCGCAGTCAGATGATTGGGTGGGCGATTGATTGGGTATGGCTTCAGTCAATCAAGCGAGCGGTATTCTGCCCGATTAGTCAATCAGTCAGTTGCAGTTCTGCCACTTTGGACATTAGCGATACTGACGTTCTGACTAACCAATCAGTTACTCAATCGCTTGTTTGGCGAGGCAGGCAATCAACTGAATGGTTGATGCTTTACCCGGTCAATCAAACAGGTGTATAATCAGTTGGGTGAAGTGTCGATTGAATTGCCGTGGGACCACATGGGCGGCCGCAATCGACGGTCATAGGGGCGGTAACATTTACCATCCACGCATAGGTGAGAACCTATCGCGCTGAAAATCAATAGTGACTTGACGGAGATTCAGTTGTGCGATTGATTGGCCAATCAGTCAATCACCGTCGGGTGTCATAGTATTATTAAGAGACATCTCGTATCATCGACCCGATTTGAGAGCCTCCCGTCGGAGGCGTTTCGTGTCGTTGACGTTGCAAAGTAAGGGATAATTTTTCATTCCCACCAAACATTTTTGGCCAGATATAGCATAAGGTTGTACATGTATATAGCTATATACAATAGATATAGCACCAACCGGCGGCAAACCGCCGTAACTTTGCATCGAGCAACGGAAGCTGTGTCCTCAGCATCCGCACAGCCTCTGAGCATGGACCACATCAGAGGCAATCCATTCAGGTTTTCTTATAGGAGAGAGTGTTCATTGGAACACAGCAAGGTGTCCAAACAGTAACCGTTTGGATTTCGGGTAACTCTGCCGTTACCACGAAATAACCTTGCCGTGCCGGGGCTTGGGACCGCTCCGAAGTCGCAATCCCCATGGAAAACCTGCGGTGCATTGGAGAGGACAGCACGTTGTGCCACCATTTTATTCCCTTGAAACAATGAAAACATCAGATAAGGCCGGGCGACCCAAGTCGTCCAACCCCTGCACGCATTGCGTCATGGTGAGGTTCGATGACCTCGAATATGACGCATTGCAGCGCATGATGGAGAGAGCCGGCGAGACCGTAAAGGCTACTTTCATCAAGCAGGTCATAGCAGACAAGCCATTCAAAGTGCTTGTCACAGACAAAACCCTCGCACTCTATACTGCGAAACTGGGCGAATTTTTCTCCCAGTTCCGCACGTTAGGTGTGAATTATAACATAGTGGTAAGAGAACTTCGAGCAGGATTCACAGAGAAGAAAGCTATGAGCCTTCTTTATAATCTGGAAAAAACTACCCGTGACATGATAGCAATCATGGGCGAAGTCAAGGAACTTACCGAAAAATTCGATGAGCAATGGTCGCAAAAATCAGTATAGGATCATCTCTCTACGGAGCACTTGCCTATAACGGCGAAAAAATAAACGAGGCAAGAGGACGTATCCTTGGCTCAAACAAGGTTGTGATCCCTCCTGACGGTCATGCACGAATAGCCCAAATGGTTGAGGACTTCAAAAGTTTCATGCCTAAGATGGGCAGAACCAAGAAGCCGGTTCTTCACATATCGTTGAACCCGCATCCCGATGACAGGCTCACCGACCAGGATTTCGAGATTCTGGCCCGTGAGTACCTTGACAAACTGGGATTCGGCGACCAGCCCTTCGTAATCTATAAGCATGAGGACATCGACCGCCACCATATTCATATAGTGACTGTCAATGTCAACGAGCAAGGTAAGCGTCTTAATCAGGCTTTCCTGTTCCGTCGCAGCAAGGCAATCACCAATGAGCTGGAACAGAAGTATAATCTTCACAAAGCCCAGCGTGAGAAAGTATCTCCAGATACTCCCATAAGGAAACTTGACCCGTCGGGCGACATCAAGCGACAAGTACAGAATACTGTCAAACTTGTCGGGATGCGCTATAAGTTCCAGACTCTTGGCGAATACAATGCTATTCTCTCCTTATATAATATAAGGTGTGAACCCACCGACGGAAGAATCAATGGTCGGGAGTATCATGGTCTCGTTTACTTTGCAATGAATGATAACGGCGATACTGTCTCGACTCCGTTCAAGGCTTCTCGGCTCGGGAAATTTGCCAGCAGAGCCGCAGTGGAAGGTCATTTTGAGAGGTCAAAAGAGAATGTTGAGATTCGACCGACGAAAAGAATCGTGGCATCAGTCATGGCTCAGTCATCAGGTCAGGACGATTTCATTGCCAGTCTCAATAGCAAAGGTATCGACCTTGTTCTTCGATACAATGAAGATGGTAGAATCTATGGGGCGACTTTTGTTGACCACAACACCCATACCGTTCTCAATGGCTCCAGACTTGGAAAAGAGTTCTCGGCAAATGCTTTTGAACGCTGGTTCAATGGCGATGGCGAAAAGCCAATTCTCTCAGCTTCGGGTACCCCGAATCCGGATACAGCTCAGACTACTGGTGATACTTCAACTCCGCCTCAGTCTAATCCGTCAACCGGGCAAAGTCAGGCTAATTCACATGACTATAAGAATGACTATGAGCAACCGACACTCCCCGGGCTCGACCTATTCCAAGTCGGACCCGGATTCAATCCCGAGGAAGAAGCATTTTACCGGGCTATGCAGCGTAGAAAGAAAAGACGTCGCGGTCCGCAGTTATAAACCTTTAACCCAAGAAAACAATGTCACAACAAGAAGACGACCTCAGAGCGTTGGCGAAGATTATGGATCTTCTCCGCGCCGTCAGCATAGCAATCGTTGTAGGCAACATCTATTGGTTCTGTCGTGAACTTGTGGATGGATGGGGATTCCATGCCGAGACAATGAAGGTGTTGACCAATTTCAATGAAGCCTGCGGAATGTTTCGCAACCCGTGGAACGCCAAATGGTGGGCTTTACTCTTTCTCGGACTGTCGTGCTTCGGCTCACGAGGTGTAAAAAACGAGAAAATACAGTGGATCCATATCTGGATTCTACTCAGTGTCGGAGCTGTGCTGTTCTTCATGAACTGGTGGATGCCGGCTCTACATTGGAACTATACCTATATAATATGTACCGCCATAGGCTACATCTGTATGCTGATGGGCGGTGTGTATATGAGCCGACTCCTTAATAATAATATGATGGATGACCGCTTCAATGAGGAGAATGAATCCTTCATGCAGGAGACGCGTCTGCTGGAGAATGAGTATTCCGTAAATCTGCCTACACGGTTCTACTATAATAAGAAGTGGAACAAAGGGTGGATAAATATCGTGAACCCGTTTCGTGCCTCGATTGTGCTCGGAACTCCCGGCTCCGGTAAGTCGTATGCGGTAGTCAATAACTTCATTAAACAGCAGATAGAGAAAGGATTCGGACTCTATTTATATGGTGCGCCAGTCAAGGTAGTGTCTTAATAGTCCCTTTGGCAAGGATTAGGCAAGTGTTCTTTGAAAATGACCTATCATCACCGACTTATCTGTCCAACGAAAGACGGCAGGGAGTGTAGCA
>NZ_CAJTCF010000041.1:0-33626 GCF_910574735.1 Duncaniella muricolitica
ATTATAAACAGCTTCATATTTTGTAAAAAAACGATTTACTCTCGTTGGTTGCAACGAGGGAAGTTGTGCATGGGGGAGTACGACAAACCTACCTGAGTAGTTACCAAATTTCTGCTGTATATATTCAAGTGTCATATTTACTTGGCCTGCGGGCAAAGGGGACTTGCCCGTAGGGCAAAGGTTATAAGGTTATGAGGTTATAAGGTTATGAGGTTATAAGGTTATGAGGTTATAAGGTTATTTTTGCCTTGTGGCAAAAGGGGACTTGGCCTGCGGCCAAAGGTTATGAGGTCATGAGGCGGGGATGCTATGAAAACAATCAGGCCGACCTCCATCGTTCAACGGCGGGGGACGGCCTGATATTGTATGTGTATTGCATGAGGGTATCTTTCCATACCCTTATGTCAATTACATGATTATGCCTTGGGTGCTTCTTCGGCTTTTACTTCGGGGGCGGGGGCTTCGACCTTCTCGGCTACTTTCTTGGATGCAGCTTTTCCGGAGGCTTTCTTGGGTGCGGCTTCCTTTTTGGTTTTCTTGGGTGCGCACTTCTTTTCAGCCGGCTTTTCAGCGGGAGCCGTTTTTTCGGCTGTCTTTTTTGCCGCAGGCTTCTTTTCGGCCTTCTTGGCTGCTTCCTGCTGCTCGCGGAGGAGGTGCTCCTCGTTGAAGTGCTCGATGTTTTTACGCATCGACTCGGCTTCCTTGTTGAGAGTCTCTATCTCGCGTTCCTGGTTACGGATGGTGGTGAGAAGAGCCGAGAGTTCCTCGTTTTCGATCGACATGGGATACTGCTCCTCTACGCGCACGATAAAGTCGGCCAGGACGTTCATATAGTTGGTAAAGGCCTCAAACGGAGTGTCGTAGGGCGAGAACTGGGAGTGAACCGACCCGTCATGCATATTTTTGGTCGACATATAGAAGAAGTGGTCGGCAGCCTGGAGGTAATACCAGTCCTGCTTGAGACGGCGGTCTTCACAGAGACGCACACGCTCGCTGACGCTGTAGAGCTTGTTGAAAGCCTCGTTCTGGAGCTTGTTGCCGAGCCATGCCGAGGTGTCGCGGGCTTCGTCGGCCCAACTGATGGGATGGAGCACCGGCATGATGTCGACGGCCTTGAGCTTGCTTACGGCTGTCGAGGGGGTCCAGAACTCGATGCCGTGCTCGGCGGCGAAGCGGGGGAGTGCCTCGAGGAACTGGAATATGCCTGTCTCGCGGGGCTGGAAGTCACCGAAGACTTCGAGGTTCATGAACAGGTTGATGATCTGCTCCTCGGCAGGAGTGGATGCTATCCATGAGATATATTTGTCGGCCGTGAGGGGATATTCGTCCCACGAGGTGTTGGAGAAGCGGTCGGAGATGTCGTCGGAGAACTTGTCGTTTTTCAGCAGCATCTTGAGTTTGGGGGCTGAGGCGGCCGAGTAGACATAGTTGGGTGACTTCCAGCCGAGTATATGCTTGGCACCTTCGGTGATTACGCCCTTGTAGCCCATGGCGAGTATCTGGGGAGCGAGCTCGTCGCAATATATGAGCTCGGTGTTGCGGAGCACCTTGGGCGACTGGCCGAAGAGTTCCTTGATTTTCTCGTCATGCACCTTGACCTGGTTGGCAAACTCCTCGGGGTCGGCGAGCGACGCGAGCGAGTGGGCATAGGTCTCGGCCAGAAACTCCACGCTGCCGGTGTCGGCGAGCTTCTTGAGCAGGTCGATAAACTCGGGGACGTACATCTCAAACTGCTCGAGAGCGGTGCCTGTGATGGAGATGGCACACTTGAAGGCTCCCTTGGTGTCCTCGATCATCTTGAGGAGGCTCTTGGCGGCGGGGATGTAGCTGCGCTCGGCTATGCGGGTGATGATGTCATCGTTGGCAAAGTCGTCGTAATAGTAGTGGTCGTTGCCAATGTCAAAGAAGCGGTATCTTTTCAGACGGAATGGCTGATGTATCTGGAAGTAGAAGCAGATTGCTTTCATTATTTTGCGATATTATGATTGTGGTAAACTCTAAACTTTTAACTCTTAAACTCTATTCAACACCTTATTATATATGTCGATGACCTTGCGTCCGGCCTTGTCCCAGGTTATCTGGTTGACCTCGGCCAGACCGTCCTCGCGCAACTGGTTGTACATGGCGGGATAGGTGACAATCGAGTTGATGGCGTCGGCCATTGCGTCGATGTCCCAGTAGTCGGTCTTGATGACATTGGTGAGAATTTCGGCACATCCGCTCTGCTTGGATATGATGGAGGGGACGCCCATCTGCATGGCCTCGAGCGGCGATATGCCGAAGGGCTCTGACACTGACGGCATGATATAGACGTCCGATGCCTTGAGCATCTCATAGACCTGACTGCCCTTCTGGAAACCGGGGAAGTGGAATCGGTCGGAGATGCCGCGCTCGGCGGCCAGGAGTATCATCTTGTTCATCATGTCGCCGCTGCCGGCCATGACGAAGCGCACGTTGGGGTTGTTTTTAAGCACCTTGGCCGCAGCCTCGACGAAATATTCGGGTCCTTTCTGCATGGTGATACGTCCAAGGAATGTCACCACCTTGTCCTTCGACTTGTGTTCGGGCACATTGAGCTGCTCGGGGGTGAGCGGGGTCACGGCGTTGTGCACGGTAGTGACCTTGGAGGGGTCGATGCCGTAGTTGTTGATTACGGTGTCGCGGGTGAGGTTGCTCACACAGATGATGTGGTCGGCGTTGTTCATGCCGTCCTTCTCGATGCCGAAGACTGTGGGGTTGGGTTTGCCTCGCGAGCGGTCAAACTCGGTGGCGTGTACATGTATCACCAGCGGCTTGCCCGACACCTGCTTGGCATGGATGCCAGCGGGATAGGTGAGCCAGTCGTGAGAGTGGATGATGTCATAATCGAGCGTGCGGGCCACGACTCCGGCACATATGGAGTAGTTGTTGATCTCCTCCACGAGGTTGTCGGGATAGCGTCCGGAAAACTCTATGCAGCCCAGGTCGTTGGTGCGCATGTAGTTGAAGTCGGCATATATATGGTCGCGCAGACGGTAGTAGAGATCGGGGTCCATGACATTGCCGATGCGGTCCTGCACATATTCGCGCGAGACGTCGCGCCAGCATACGGGCACCTGTGACATGCCAACGATGTTGGCGAAATGACGCTCTTCGTCGCCGAAAGGTTTGGGTATTACAAACGTGATGTCCATGTCGCCACACTCCCACATACCCTTAGTGAGACCGTAGCTGGCGGTGCCGAGACCGCCGAGGATGTGAGGTGGAAATTCCCACCCGAACATTAATGCTTTCATGGGTGTGAGAGGGGGATTAGTCCATTATGAATTTTTTGAGCGTGGTGAGTGTGCGGAGCACTTCGGCCACATTGGTGACGTGGCTGATGGCACCACGGCCCACATAGGGAGGATTGGCGTCATAGAGCTGCGAGAGCGAGCCGATGCAGCCCTGGGTCATCTCGTCCTCAAAACCGATGAGCATACGGTCTACGTAGCTTACGCCGCTCATGCCGAACACTTTGAGATAGGCGTCGGAATAGAAGCCCATGAGCCACGGACGGGCCGGGCCGTTGTGGAGGGCCATCTCGCGGTCTTCGGGCGAACCGAGATAGTTGGGCCGGTAGCCGAAGCTCTTGGGTGAGAGTGTGCGCAAGCCCTTGGGTGTGAGCAGCTCGCGGGTCACGATGTCAAGCACGCGTTTGCGCTGTCGACGGTCGAGCGGCGAGTAGTCAAGCCCGATGGCTATGGCCATGTTGGGGCGCACGGAGGGGTCGGCATACGTGCCGTTGACATAGTCGTAGAGATAGCCGTAATCGTTGAGGAATGTCGAGATGAACGGCTGGGCCATCTTCTCGGCACGCACGCTGTATTTGTCCTGCTCCTCACCCTCGGTGAGACGAGAGGCAAAGACGAGAGCGTTGTACCACAAGGCGTTAAACTCTATCAGATAGCCCGAGCGGGGCACTACGGGATGTCCGCCGAGCGAGGCGTTCATCCACGACATGGGTTTATTGGAGCCGTCGGTGCTGACCATGCCGGTCTCGCTGTCAACCTTGAGGAAGGGATGCTTGCCGGCGAGTATATAGTCGATGATGGCGCGGATGTCGTCGAGATACCTTGCAGCGGCCTCTTCGCGCGAGTAGGCCTTGGCATACTGCTGGATGGCCCAGATGGCCCAGAGCGGTATGTCGGGGAGGTCGATACCCTGGATGCGCGGGTCAAGACTGCCGGTCTGCATGAACGAGCGGAGCGAACGCAGGGCCGTGTCGGCGATACGCTCGAAATCCTCGCGGTGGTTGATGGCTATGGTTGCTCCGGGGAGAGCCATGAACGTGTTGCGCGCTATGACCTTGCCCCAGGGATAGCCCGAGAGAAGATACATGTCGTCGCCCTCGCGCAGATAGCACTGCTTGACGGCGTTTTTGAGACAGTTGAAAAACGATGTGCGGCATGTGCGGTGGGCAATCTCCTTCTCATACATCTTGGAGAGCGAGCGGGGCGACACTTCGCTGAGTCCGGCCGAGAAGATGATGCTCTCGCCCTTGCGGATGGGCACGTCAAAATAGCCGGGCACCCAGAGGTCCTCGGTATAGGGCACTCCGCGCTCAAGGTCTTTGACATATTCGAAGCCGTTATACCAGTGCGGGTCATAGGTCCACGCAGGCTTGTGGGAAAACTGCATGAACAGGCGCGGATAACCGCTGTAGAGGCATGCCGACACTCCGTTGTCGATCTCGGGTATCTCAGTGTTGATGGCGTCATTGGCCACACACAGGGCGTTGGCTTCGCGGAAAGCGAGCACCGGACGGAAGCGCAGAGTGGTGGGCGAGTGGGCCTCGACAAGAGTATAGCGGATGAGAATGCGGTTCTCATTGGAGATGAACATCTTTTCCTTGGTAAGTATTACGCCGCCCACGCGATAGGTAGTGCGTGGCACACTTTCACAGTCAAACTCACGTATGTACTTATGTCCGTTGGGGTTCATGACGCCGCCGCTGTAACGGTGCAGCCCGAGATTGAAAGGCGCGCCGTGCTGATAGACGGTCTCGTCAAGCGACGACAGCATCACGTGCCATGAGTTTCCGAGCTCGGGCACAGGCACAACAAGCAGACCGTGC
This sequence comes from Duncaniella muricolitica, assembly GCF_910574735.1. Classification (NCBI taxonomy): domain Bacteria; kingdom Pseudomonadati; phylum Bacteroidota; class Bacteroidia; order Bacteroidales; family Muribaculaceae; genus Duncaniella; species Duncaniella muricolitica. The sequence continues at coordinate 5,096 of NZ_CAJTCF010000041.1, forward strand.
TGCTTGCGTGTGTTGCAGTCAACTATCGTCGTGCAGTGATAGGCCCCCGATTGATTGGTGCGGAGCATCTCTTTGGGGAGTGATTGCTCCAGGTTAATCATGAGGTTCTTATCAAATTTTAGATAGCTCATTGATATATAAAAATTTTAGTTAGATTCCGGGTAGAATGATGATGGCTGTTGATATAGGTTTGAGGGGAGTGTATGTAGGTGTGGAGAGTTTCTGTGCGTTATTTAAATTCACGAATTTATATCTTTTTGCCGATAAAAACAAAGGAAATGTGAAATTTTTGCCAATGTTTAATAAAACATTCGATAAACTATGTTATTAAGCATAAAAAAATAGAGTTTAGAGTTTAGAGTTAAAAGTTTAGAGTTTATACATAGATGTGCTGACATATCGGAGTCTCTCGCCCTGTCAGCACATCTATGTATAAACTCTAAACTTTTAACTCTCAGACTTCAGTTGGACGCCAATGCCATTCAGCCCATTTTATGGACCAAGCCGAAGTTACGGTGCATCACAGATAAATACCCTCTAAACTATCGTCTCTTTTTGGCGGATGGGCGGTAGACCTTGACGGTCAGAGTCCATTTGTTACGTTCAAGAAAAATGCAATATTCCGAGCTGTCACCGTTTTTGCTGTGATACTCGATTTTATAATTCTTGTTGTTTCTGTTGTCGTATGACGAAAAATTGGCAGCGTTCTGACGCTCCTTTTTCATGGTCTCGATGATTTTATTGGCCAGCTTTGAGTCGTTGAACTCTACGAGCAGAGCCGACTCGATGATGGCTTTGGTCGTGGGGTTACGTTTTTCGCGATACACCACCGACGACCCCTTGTCGCCGTCCTTGAGCGGCTCGATGATTTTGTCGAGCGATGACTGGGCAAATGTCGGGATGGCCGAGAGTATCGTGATGATAAGCGTGGCGGTCAGTGTGCGAAGCAGCGTTGTCATATGGGGTCAGTATTTAAATGATGTGTTGATAAAATTGCGTATCTCGGGATTGTCGGTCTCGATGTCGATGTCGGGAAAATCATAGTCGTCCAGCCGTGACTCGATCGAGGCGGCATATCGGTCGGCATGCGACTCTATGCGGTCAAACTCCGCGCGCACCATCTCAGGATCGGTGATTTTAAGTCCGTCGCGTATCATGTAGGAAGCATAGATATACTCGTCCTGTCCGACAGCCCGGCGCATCGAGAAGCCAAGCCCGAGCAGAATGGCTATCATGGCGGCTATGCCGGCCCACTGCCACGGTCTCAACGGCAGTATGCGCACCGGACGCGACGGTGTGGCAGCCGCCGTGGCGCGGTCGAGAGCCGGCAGCTCCTCATACCATCCGAACATGCTGCGGTAACGTCGTGCCTCTTCAGGCAGGTCGGTACGCGAGAAGTAGGCATACAGCTCTCGCTCCTCGGCGAGTGTGGTCTCTGCGTCAAGAAACCGCTCCACCCATTGGCGGTAGTTGTTGTGATCGATAGGGTTCATTGTTCGTTTTTTTGTTCAGATTTCCTGATTATTGAGAAAGAGGTCTTTGATGTGCCGTCGCGTCCGCGACAGCATCACGCGTATGGCACTCGGCGAAGAGCCTGTCACCGAGGCAATCTCATCGATTTCCATCTCCTCGACATGTCGCATCCTTATGATGGCCTGCTGGGCCGAGGGGAGCGACTCCATGATGGAGCGCAGACGGGCGTCGGCCTCGTCCGAGACCATACATTCGTGCGGATCGGGCGATGAGTCGGGCGAGTCGTAGCCGTCGTCAAGACTCACATGCGAGCCGGAACGGTCGCTCCTCAGCAGATCGATGGTGCGGTTGCGGGCCATCACCATGGCCAGGGCATGGATGGAACGGTAAGTGTCGATGCTGTCACGGCGTGTCCACAGACGCAACAGGGTGTCCTGGGCCACATCGTCAGCCAGTCCTGACGTCTCGCCCGAGGGGACGAGGCGCACGACCATTCTCACGATGCTCTCTCTGAGCGAGGGGGCGACAGTTTCAAACTCTTTGCGGTCCATTCTATTAAGAAGACGTAAATGGGGGCCAAATGTTACACAAGAGCCTCTGATTTTTTCAAAAAGATAAAGATTGCTCAACCTTTTTTCACTATGTGTGTTATAAAATCATAATGAAACATACATATTATATAAAATTCCTTGCATTATGAACACTGCATCACGCTTGTTGGTGGGATTTACTCTGGGCGCAGCAGCCCTGAGCGGTTCGGCAACCACACCTACGGTAAGACAGGAGACTCTTGACTCGCTTGTCGCCGATCATCACGTCATTTATTTTGGCGACAACCAAAAAGCCGTATTGCCTGACGACTCGATACGTTCGCTGATCATGCATTTCTACATCGACCAGTTCCGCAACTATCAAGACCCGGCCGCACCCTATTTCCTGTTCATGAGCCGTGATGCCAATATGGCCATGGGTGTCGGCGGCATGGTCAGAATGAGAGCCTATTTCGACCCAGGTAACTCCATGCCCGGGCCGGCTTTCAAGCCTTTTGACATTCCGCTCGCCGACACGCCCCTCAACCGCAATCACTTCGGCACCACCCCCTCGGGCACATCACTGTTTTTTCGCGTGATAGGACGCAACTCACGCATAGGCACCTATCAGCTCTATATCCAGACCAAGTTTAACGGCTATGAAGGCCGCGACATGAGGCTCTCCAAAGCCTATGCCACCGTCAATGACTGGACTGTGGGATATGCCACCTCGACATTTTCCGACGGCATGGCACTCGCCCCGACCGTCGACGCCAACGGCTCGACCATGAGCATGGATTTCACGGCATTGCTGGTAAGATGGATGCATACGTTCAGAAAGTCGGGCATCACGCTCGGCCTCTCGGTCGAGACTCCCGACATGAATCTCGACACCGACAACGGCAACACAGCTCCGCGCTCCTGTTCTCTGCCCAATCTTGCGGCCATGGTGCAGTATGAATGGGCACCCGACCAGCATGTGCGCCTGTCGGGCATCACACGTTTCCTCCCCTATCGCGACCTTGTCAACGGCAGCAACCACACCCCCGTGGGCTATGGTCTGCAACTGTCCACCGTGTTCAACCCCACCCCGTCGCTCACAGTGTATGGCATAGGCAATGTCGGCCGCTCCTACTCCAATGTAGGAGGCGATTTCCTCATGGGCCAGTATGACCTCATTGACAATGTGGAGTCGCCCGGACGCCTGCGCACCGTGCCGAGCTGGAGCTACTTCCTCGGACTCAGCTACCACTTCTCTCACAAGTTCATGATGTCGTGCACGTTTGGCGAAGCCCGCAACAATACCTCGGCACCCCGTTCGGCCGAAGGCTACAAATATGGACTTTACGGATGTGCCAACATCTTCTACAACGTTACACCCCGCATCCAGATAGGAGCTGAAGCCAACTTCGGCAAACGTCAGGACGTGGACGGCTCCCATGCATGGGCCCGCCGCGTAGGCGCGATGTGCCAATTCTCATTCTAAGTACTCGGGCTTCGCCCGAAGGTTATAAGGTTATGTGGTTATAAGGTTAAGAGGCTATAAAGTTATGGGCCAAATAACCTTTTGCCCGAAGGGCAAATTAACCTTATAACCTTATAACCTTCGGGCGTAGCCCGAGTAAAAACCTCATAACCTTCGGCCTACGGCCGAGTAGAAAAAGGTATGAGAGGGAGGTAGTTGCCTCCGTGGAGCGTGCCGGGCTGGAAATCGCGGAAACAATAGCGCGCATCGACCGGCACAGGGACAGCAGGCGACGACAGCTCGACCTCGTTGGTCTGCCAGCGGAAATTAACGTTCTCGGCCGGATGAAACACACCGTCGGCTCCGGCAATCTCAAATCCTACTATATCATAATTGCGACACACACCGTCGTTGGGCGACTCGATGGCCACAAGCATCTTGTCGCCCTCGGTGCGATGGCTCTTGTAGCGCGGACTTCCGGCGAGAAACTGCTTCTTGCCATAAGTCTTGTTGAGAGCCAAGTCGCAGAGACGACGGCCCACAGCCTCCTTTTGTGCGGGGTGTATGTTGTAACGCTCATAAGGCTCCACAAGGTCGTTGATGCATATCATGTCGGCATTAGGTATCATCGACACCGCTTTCCACTGAGCCTCGCGCAGATAGGGCGATTTGCCGGTCTCGGCAGGCGAATCATACTCATAAGGAGCGATTTCAACGGCATAGAACGGTATGTCGCCGAGCCCTATCTCGTCGCGCCAGCGAGTCACCATCGCCGCCAGACGCTCGGCATAAGTCTCGTAGGTCGACACATTGGAGCAACCCTGATACCATATTATACCTTTATATGTGTATTGCTTCACGGGGTTGAACATGGCGTTATACATAAGCAAGGGGCGCAGATAGTGCACCATCGGCTCTACGTCCTTAGGGTCAAGCGACACGTCGGGATACTTCTCAAGCATGTCGCGCGGAGTCCAGCTCTCGACCCTCGCGCCTCCATAGGCCGCGCTCACTATGCCTACCGGCACTTCGAGCACATCGGCCATCTGCTTGGCATAATGCCAGGCCATCGCGCTAAATTCGGGTGCGGTCTCGGGCGACGGCACATCCCAACGGGCGTTTACCGTATCGAGCGGTGTATAGCTCTGGGTGAGAGGCACGTTGAAAAATCTCACCTTGTCGGCCCAGACCCTCGCTCCGGCTATCTCTTTATATCCGTCTTTGACACAGCAGCCCGGAAAACCTTTGAGCGGCATCTGCATGTTTGACTGCCCCGATGCCAGCCACACCTCGCCTATGAGCACATTGTCTATGGTGATGGTCTCGCCGCCCGAGATAGTGACGGTCTGAGGAGTAAACGACCCTTGCGGAGTAACCACAGCCATGCTCCAGTCGCCGCAGCGGTCGGCCGAGACGTCATAGGTGCGGCCGTCCCACGAGGTGGTAATCTTAAAAGTCTCACCGGGGTCGGCTGTGCCCCAGAGGCGAACGTTGGAATTTTGCTGAAGCACCATGTTGTCGCCTATCATGGCCGACGGTTTCACTTTGGCCTCGGCTACCGCAGCGGCCGAGAGCAGTGCGCACAATGCTAAGAAATGTGTCTTGTTCATGTGGAGGTGGATGGAATATTGATTAGGTAATGGTGTATTATATATCTGAACGGTCTGACCCGCCCGTTTATTGAAAAAATCTTGATCTTATGAGCGAATCGCTCAGTTGCCACATCCGGGCTTTGCCTTCGGGATTGACAGTGCCTTCCACGGCACACCCCTCGGTGTCGACCGCTCCGACAGGCGGTGTGGCCGAGAGAATGCTCTCGCCGAGTCCGCGATAGGGCCGCCCGGTTGACGTGAGCGTGTAACTGTCCACCCCCATGATGTCGAGCAGCGTCGGGAAGATGTCAATCTGCCCTATCGGGATGTCATATCGCAGAGTGCGGCCGGTGTTGCATACAATCAGCGGCACATATTTCGTATCGAGCGGAGGTGTCAGCGAGTTGCGCGGGGCGGCATGGTCGCCCACGATGGCTATGACCGGAAGCGGTGAGCCTGCCGCACGCGACTTGGCCGCTACCGAGTCGATAAACACTCCGAGAGCGCGGTCAAACTCATGGGTGGCGGTGATGTAGTTGAGACAGCGGTTGTCATATTCGCTCCACTCCGGCCCCGTTACGTCGAGCGGACGTGACAGCTTCTTGGGACCGGTATAAGGCATGTGCATGTCGATGGTCGAGACCATGAGCATATAGGGGGAGTAGTGAGTGAGCGAATCGAGCACACTTGCCGCACGCTCCAGCACCCGGCTGTCCCTGTCGGGACTCTCCTCATCGACACTGTGGTCATAGAGCATGCCGTAGCCGTAGCTCTGTGTGGTCGACGAGTGCTGCCATATGTCGGCTGACTCGCAGATGACCTCGGCCGACAAGCTGTAGCCGAGGGCTTTGGGGAGCGACGGATAGTCGGCCCGGCTGAAGTGTGACACTAACGCGCCGTTGCGAAACGGCAACAGTCCTGTCGTTACTATAAATTGTCCGTCGGAGCTCTCTCCGTGCGACACCTGCGTGAGCACCTTAGTGGCTGTCACCGTGCCGCTGTCATCCATCAGCGATGTGATAGTCGGGAGCACCGTGCGGGCCTGAGGTATTTCAAGCACCGACGAATTTAGCGATTCGACAAATATCAGTATCAGGCTTCTTTTGTCTCCGGCTGTAGAGTCGGCCTCACAGCAGGCCGGGCGTTGCGGTATGCTTGCGGCCAGCCTTACCCGCTCCTCGGGTGAGAGCGTAATTTCGTCGGCGTCAAGTGATGTCAGGAAGTAATAGATCAGAAAACCGGGGCCGAGATACCGTGTGAGCTGGCGTGGTGTGTCGGGATAGTTGAGTATGACCTGTTGCTGCAGGTAGGCATCATGCCACGTCATACTCCCGTCGGCATTGACCCACATGTAGAGTCTGCGCATGCTGAGAGCATACAGTCCGAAAGGTATGACCATAAACAGCAAGAGGCTTGCGACTTTGAGCCGCAGACCTGTGGCAGTGTCGGGCAGACGTCGCACAGGCATGAGTGCGAGAACCGTGACAAGAAGTGGAGCGAAAAGACTCAGGCTCTTGAGCGAGACGAGCGAGAGCGCGCTGCTGACAAATGTCGCGTCGGTGAGGTCGCTTGCATAGAGTGCCGCACCCGAGAAGAAATCGCCGAAGATGAGATAATAGAGATATTGGCAAAACAGAAATACCGACACCAATGCCATAACCGTCAACGGCACGGCTGTCCTTAACCTGCGGGGGAGAAAGAGTGCGGGAAGCGAGAAAAAGAGTGCCGCACCGAGTGAGTTGATGACCGCTCCCTTGGGATAGTAATAATACACATCGGTCAGGATAAGAAACAGCACAAACAGTGCGGAAAAACATCCGGTCAGCAGGGCGAATGTCACACCGATGCGAGGGATAGATGACAGATGCGCTATGGATTTAAGAGGGCGTTTTGTCGGCATACGTGTCTCTATGGTTGTGGCAGGTCATCGCACTCATAGTGCACATGATGGTGGTGGGAGGGACACTCGTGAAGCGCGCGGTCGATGATTAGATGGCGGTTGGCCATTCCGGCGATGGTCGACATCTCATGCGACACGAGCAGTATGGTTGTGGAGCGTGACAGCTCGGCCACAAGATCATAGATATAATGCTCAAACTGTTTGTCGACATAGCTCAGCGGCTCGTCGAGCACCAGCAGCCCGGGATTTGAGATGATGGCCCGGCCAAGCAGTGCGCGCTGCAACTGTCCGCCCGACAGGGTGCCGATGCTTTTTGACGCGTGTGCCTCCAGCCCGATGAGTCCGAGAGTCTCGCGGGTGAGAGCGGCGGTTTGCTCACGTGTCACCTTGTCGCCGAGCAACCCCGAAGCCACGACCTCCTCGACGGTGATTGGAAACCGTGAGTCAATCATGTTTTTCTGCGGCAGATAACCTATCGACAACGATTTTGTCGGCTTGCCGTCGCGCAGATAGGTCACCGTGCCCGTGGTCGGATGCAGGAGTTTGAGTATGATGCGCAGCAGTGTGGTCTTGCCACCTCCGTTGGGTCCCGTTATGGCTATGAAATCGCCTCGGCGCACATCAAAGTTGATGTCAGAGAGCACAGTGCGTCCGTCCCATTGCTGCGAGATGCCGCGCAGTGATATTATGGTGTCGGGAGTGTCGGTCATTGGGCCTGTCATTTTTCTTCAGTGGCTGTAGGGGCCGGAGTGTCGGCGATAGCCTCGGCGATGCGTATTATCTCGTCCTCCCACTGATATGTGAGCGGATTGATATTTATCTCGTTGGCCTCCAGCTCGGCATTGATGGCCGACACCTGACGGCTGTCAAAATCTTTCTGGAAAAAGAATATCTCCGCGCCACGGCTGCGGGCGTTGTCGATGGCCCGGCGCAGGTCGGCCACCGAGCTCTCCTTGTGTTCGGCATTTCCGACCACTATCTGATTGAGTCCATAGTCGCGTGCAAAATAGCTGAGCGACGGATGCCACACCATAAACGAGCTCCCGCGGTGGGGGGCGAGCCGCTCGGTGATGAGCGAGTCGATCGAGTCAAGCCGCGAGGCGAATATCTCGTAGTTGCGTCGATAATAGCCCTTGTTGCCTGAGTCAATCTGCTCCATGGCCTTGAGCATGTTGGCCGCGATGATCTTGGCGTTCTTGACCGATGTCCATGTGTGCGGGTCGATGACCGTATGCTCGTGGGGGCCGTGGGAGTGTGTGCCAAGTATGGGGTCCACTCCGGCCGAGGTGTCAAATATCCTCAGCCCGGGATTGGCCTCGCGTATCTTGTCGACGAGTGCCGCCTCAAAGCCGATATTTCCCATGCGCAGATAACCTATCGACTTGCCGAGATTGTGCATATGTGTCACCGAGGGGTCGTAGGTCTCGGGATTGGCACCTTCGGTGAGAAGGCTGCGCACCTGCACGCGGTCGCCGGTAATCTGTTCAAGTATATAGCGTTGTGGCTCGATGCTCACAGTGACGATGGGCTGCTCGGGAGGCCCGCCGGCACAACCTGTGGCTATCCAACCCGAGATGAGGGTCAGGATAATGAGGATATAGAGGCAGTTATGTGATTTCATATGAATAACGAAGAGGAAAAATAAGAGTTTTTTGAGTGAGAAGATGTGTGAGAAATTGTACTTGGGAGTATGATAAAACGTCCTGTTGTAAATTTTTTGCAAATATAAGCAAATTTTAGCAAGATTCCTATATTTCCATAAATAAAATTTAGTATTTAGATTGATTTGTGTTAAATAATATTAAACCAAAGATGTTTTTTAGCATAAAAATTTGTCAATTCCGAAACTCTCCCTACCTTTGCATCAGTTTTTCATGGTATTAGATTTAAGGTAAGAAGATTATTCGTCGCGATGATGGATAATTTTTTTTGTGCCTTGTCGGAGCGTGTCTTTTTTATATTCTTTTATATTGATGTACGCGCGATTTGTGCTAAATTTGTACCCATGAAACTGAGATTACCGATATTTATCGTCCTGATATTATGCGCCGCAGGTTTTTGGCGCGCCCGGGCCGTCGACCCCGTTGTCGAGCCGAGCTATGCGTGGGGCATACTTCAGCCGCTCGGGCTGCACAGCGAGGCCACCATCGACACCCTTCTCTACAATTATTATCTTACCGCCGTGCCATCGGCCGTCTCGTCGGCTTTTGCCACTACGGGCAATCAGGCCTCGGCCGGAAAAAACATGATATTCATGGAGCAGGAGCCGATCAGCCCGTTCTTTCTCAAGGATGCCAAGCGTTTCTGGCTTCCGTCAGAGAAGACACAGCGGTTTTACAACACGCGCATCCCCATGTCCATTGTCGGCTATAACACCGGCGGCGGACGTGACATCGCGCAGGACTGGTTTCGCTTTCTCTTCTCAGGCAATTTCAGCCCCAAGGCACAGGTGGGCCTGAGCATTGACTATCCCTACTCCAAAGGCTCGTATGCCAATCAGGCGGCAAAATCATTCACCTGGAATCTCTTCGGCTCATATATGGGTGACCGATATGAATTTCAAGGCTATTTCAACTCCTACAACGCTCTCAATCAGGAGAACGGCGGCATCACCGACGACCTCTATATACTCGATCCGGCCGAGATACAGGGAGGCATGTCGAAAATCAATCCCAAAAACATCCCCACCAACCTCTCCTCGGCCCGCAGCCGTCTCATAGGCAAGCAGCTCTATATGAACCACCGCTACAAGGTGGGATTCTGGAAGGAGACCTACGACTCTGTGTATGAAGACTCCATCGTGGCGCGCGAATACGTGCCCGTGTCGAGTTTCATCTGGACAATGTCATACGAGCAGGACCGACATAAGTTCTACACCACAAGCTCGACCGACGAAGAGTTCTGGACCAACCATTACATCACATCCGACTGGACAGCCGAACTGACCCGATATTCCTGTCTGCGCAACACTCTCGGCGTGGCTCTTCTCGAGGGCTTCAACAAATATGCCAAAGCCGGCCTCTCGGCCTTCATAACACACGAACTGCGCACCTACAACCAGGTGACCGACACCATACCGCTCTCGGGGCCTGACCGTCCCGAGGCCCTGACCCCCTACCCTCTGGCCGAACGGCTCCCGGAGAAGACTACCGAAAATCTTCTCTATGTCGGAGCGCAGCTCACCAAGCGTCAGGGCTCGCTGCTCAACTATGAAGGCACAGTGAAGTTTGGACTTGTCGGGCCGGCGGCCGGCGAGATACATGCCGACGGCAACGTGTCGACCCGCATCCGTCTCCTCGGCGACACTGTGAGTATCAAGGGCTACGGACATTTCAGCAACACGACCGCCCCCTTCTTCATGAAGCAGTTTGTCTCCAATCATTTCATCTGGCAAAACGATTTCGGCAAGACGCGGCGTCTGCGGTTTGGCGGCATACTCGATGTGCCTCACACCGGGACCAATATAGACGTCGGAGTAGAGAATATTCAAAACATGATATATTTCAACGACCTGTGCCTCCCCTCACAGAACGGCGGCAGCGTGCAGGTGTTGAGCGTAAGACTACAGCAGGATTTCAGATGGCGGGCCCTGAACTGGTGCAACACCGTCACCTATCAGAAATCGTCAGACGAGAGTGTGCTGCCACTCCCCCAGTTGGCCATATACTCCAACCTGTTTCTGCGCTTCAAGCTCGCCAAGGTGCTCGACGTGCAGATGGGCGTTGACCTCGACTACTACACACGTTACTACGCGCCGGCCTATCAGCCTGCCACGATGACATTCCACAACCAGAGCCAGATCAAGTGTGGCAACTATCCCTACATGAACGCCTACGTCAACATGCAGCTCTCGCGCGCCCGCTTCTTTGTGCTCTTCTCACATGTCAATCAGGGTGTATTCGGCGGGTCGGATTATTTTTCCATCCCCCACTACCCGCTCAACCCGCGCCGTTTCCTCATGGGCGTATCGGTCAACTTCCTCAACTAAATCCAATTTACCCCTCCGTGTGTTATATATAATATAGGTATATAACAATTATGAGCGGACATAAAGGATTTATCATCCCGAGGCGTATACTCGTCATAGCACTCGCCATACTCGCTGTCGGGATTATAGTTTCGATAAGACACATGCACACATCCGGCAATGCCGGATATGAATATCAGCGCGGGCGTGGCGACACCATCAATGTGGCCATAGCCTACTCGCCCATGTCGCTTTACCGTTATGCCGACACGCTCGGTGGCTTCAACTACGAAATGCTGAGAGACATGGGCCACATGTATGGCGACAAATTCAAGTTTTATCCCGTGGCTTCAGTGAGCGAATCGCTTGACGAGCTTAGCCGCGGCAAGTATGACATTCTTGTGGCCGACATCCCCGTGACAGCCTCGCTCAAGGAGCGTTTCAGGCTCAGTGTGCCCGTCTACACCGACAGGATGGTGCTCGTGAGTCGCGACACCACCATCACATCGCCGCTACAGCTTGCGGGGCAGTCAGTATGGGTTGTGGCCGGTGCGCCGTCGGTCGAACGTCTTGAGAACCTCTCGCGCGAAATCGGCGACAGCATTGACATATGTGACACCCACACCTACACGGCCGAGCAGCTCGTAATGCTCGTCGCTGCCGGAGAGATACCGCGCGCGGTGGTCAACCGTGCCGTGGCCGAAAAACTGTTGCCCGAATACACCGACGTGAAAATCTCAACCCACATATCGTTCAGCCAGTTTCAGTCATGGATAATGAACAAAAACTCCTCTCGGCTGGCCGACTCTATCGACGCCCAGATAGAACGCTTCAAACTCACGCCCGACTATCAGGCTCTGATTGAAAAATTCGAGATATGAACCCGACAACCCGAGGACGCCGAGCCGCTCCCGTCATTTCTCATGATATATCCTCATCCCGCATCGCTGGCAATCAAACTCCACACGCAACGATATATTGCCGCTGCGGAGATAGAGCGGCGTGTCGGGCCATTGGCGTCCCTGCGGAGTGAGCAGGCATTTCCCGGCCTCGCGACGCAGACAGTAACGTGTGGTCATGACCAGAGTCTCGTCGTCGGGACGCTTAACCTCCACAGCCGGAACAATCTCCGTCACTCCGTGCGAACGGTAAAACTCTTCAGCCAGGTGATTGGCCACATTGTCCTGATATGACAGCGACGCGGACTGACAGACGGCATCGGGGTTTTCCGGCCGGCGCAGTCCGAAACGGAGGGTCATGATGCGAGCTCTGTCAAGCAGAGCCACAGCCTCGCGTCTGAGACCGGCCAACGCCGAGGCCGGGATGAACACCCCACCCGCGAGGTCTATGATTTTGCCGGCACGATATATCGTGCCGCCCAGTTTACCCAACAGTTGCCGGCGCGGAGCCTCCTGCGAAGTCACAGCCTGCTGAAGTTGGCCCACCGTCGCTGTTGCGGTCACCGAAGTGCCGCACTCGTCGGTCAGTTCGAGAGCCAGACGGTCAGCACCTACAGTGCGCAACACCATGTCGACACTGATGGTGCGGGTGGTCCTGGCCGACGATATGGCATCATCCCACTCCTTGTCGCGGTTGCGGTAGAGCACGGTGCCCGGAGCTATGGTGCGCGGCGAGGCCGGATAGAGCCGTTGCCCCTCGGCGCGGTTGAGCCGGAAGCCCTGAAAACGCCCCTCCCCGTCGAAATATCCCAGTCCGTCACCGTTGGCAAGCTGTGCCGACAGCTCGGCTATGATTACCTTGCCCTCACATCGCTTCACCTTGCCCACAGGAGTGCCGGTGGCCTTGGGCGTGTCAAACGATGCTATCCCCTTGACAGGAGCATGACCCGATAGAAAATAGGTGGTAAATCCGCGGTTGAACGACTTGTCGGGCGACGGATTGAAACCCGCGTTAGAGCGTCCGGCCGAGAGTCGCCTGTAGTTTCCGCCACTCTCGCTGACCACACGGTCGAGGATACGCGAATACCACGCCACAGTGTTTTTGACATACCCCTCCTCCTTGAGACGTCCCTCGATTTTAAACGAGCACACTCCCGCGTCGGCCATCGCGCCGAGCGAGTCGGAGCGGTTAAGGTCGCGGAGCGATAGCAGATGTTTGTCCTCCATGAGCGTGCGGCCGCGGCTGTCGAGAAGCGTGTAGGGCAGACGGCATATCTGCGCACACTCGCCGCGATTGGCACTGCGCCCGCCCGTCATGAAACTGGCACGGCAGTCTCCGCTGTAGCTCACACACAGCGCGCCGTGTATAAAAGCCTCCAGCTCGGTGTCGGGCACCGCCAAGTGTATCTCTTCAATCTCCTTGAGCGACAGCTCGCGCGGCAGCACGAGACGGGTGAAACCAACCTCTGCAAGAAATCGGGCCTTCTCCACGCTGCGGATGTCACACTGAGTGCTTGCATGCAGCTCGACGGGCGGTATGTCCATGCGCAGTATGCCCATGTCCTGAACTATGAGGGCATCGGTGCCGGCATGATACAGGTCGGTGATGAGCCGCTCCACGTCGCGGAGCTCGCGGTCATATATTATGGTGTTGACCGTGGCATAGACTTTGGCATTGAACTGATGGGCAAAGTCGGTGACACGCCTGATGTCGTCTATGCTGTTGGCGGCATCTTTGCGCGCTCCGTGGCTCGATGCGCCCATATACACGGCGTCGGCTCCGGCAAGGATGGCACTGATGGCCGTGTCGGCATTACGGGCGGGTGCAAGCAACTCAAGATAACGCATGGGATGATGTATTTTAATAACAAATGTAAAGTTAGTAAATAAAAATGGAAAATGGAAAATTCAGCATCGCGTCATAATTGCGAAGCTGATTTTTCCATTTCCCATTTCAAACTTTTGATTTCTTACTCAAATATGTGTCTGAGCTTTGAAAATATACGGTTCTTTGTCGATTCGTCGGGAGTGACACCGGGCTTGCCGCGGAGCGACTCGATAGCGTCCTTCTCCTGCTGGCCGATGTTTTCGGGTATGTAGACCATCACATTGACCAGCTCGTCGCCTGTGCCGTATCCGTCGGTCGAGGGGAGACCCTTGCCGCGCAGACGCAACACCTTGCCGGGCTGTGTTCCGGCGGGTATCTTCAGTCGGGCACGACCCGAGATGGTGGGTACCTCTACCGAACCGCCGAGTGTGGCGGTGGGGAGGTCGAGCATCAGGTTATACACGATATCGTTGCCGTCACGTATGAGTTCGGGATGTTTCACCTCCTCGATTACAATCAGCAGGTCGCCGTTGGCTCCGCCGTGGGGTGCCGCGTTGCCCTTGCCGCGCATGGTGAGAGTCTGACCGTCCTGCACGCCGGCGGGGATGGAGAACGACACGGTCTCCTCCTTGCGCACAACGCCCTCGCCGTGACAGTGTGTACACTTCTCGGTGATGATTTTGCCCTCGCCATGACACTGCGGACACTCCACGGCCGACTGCGAGATGCCAAACATGGTCTGCTGCTGGCGTATCACCGTGCCCGAGCCGTTACAGGTGGGACAGGTGTGAAACGCTGTGCCGTCCTTGGCTCCGGTGCCGTGACAGTTTGGATCGGGCACAAGGGTGGGTATCTTGAGAGTCTTGGTGACGCCGGTGGCTATCTCGGCCAGGGTCATCTTGATTTTGATGCGGAGGTCGGTGCCGCGACGCTGGCGGCGGCGTGTACGGCCGCCGGCCGACTCGAAGCCGCCCATGTTGCCGAACGCGCCCCCGAAAATGTCGCCAAACTGTGAGAATATATCCTCCATCGAGAATCCTCCCGCATGGAAGCCTCCCGCGCCGCCGGGGAATCCCTGCGGACCCATATCGTGGCCAAACTGGTCATACTTGGCTCTCTTGTCGGGATTGGATAGCACGTCATAAGCCTCGGCGGCCTCCTTGAATTTCTCTTCGGCTTCCTTGTCGCCCGGATTCTTGTCGGGGTGATATTGTATGGCCTTCTTGCGATAGGCACTCTTGATGGCTTTCTCGTCGGCATTTCTGTCGACGCCAAGCACTTCGTAATAATCTCTTTTAGTTGCCATAAAGCGGTGGGGGTGATGTCTAAACTCTAAACTTTAACCTTTAAACTTTCATTCTCAATGGATCACTGACCCACTACCACTTTGGCGTGGCGGAGCACTTTGTCGTTGAGCGTATAACCCTTGGTGGGGGTGTCGATTACCATGCCCTTCTGCGCATCGTCGGGCACAGGCACCATGGCTATGGCCTCGTGCATCTCGGCGTCAAAAGGCTTGCCGGTCGAGTCGATGGCCTTGACTCCGTTCTTCTCGAGATATTTCACGAGCTTCTGGTAGATGAGTTCCATGCCTTTGCGCACATCGGCGGCATCCTCCACCTTGGCACTGGCCTCGAGTCCGCGCTCAAAGTCGTCGACAATGGGGAGCAGCCCCTTGAGCACACCCTCCGATGCGTTCTTGATGAGGTCGCTTTTCTCCTTGACGGTACGCTTGCGGAAGTTGTCAAATTCGGCCATCAGGAAGAGATATTCCTTCTTCTCCTTCTCGACCTGTGCCTGGGCATCGGCAAGCTGCTTGTTGAGGGCGTCTATGTCTGACAGCTCCTTGTTGAGCATTTCGTTTGCTTCGTCTACCTGCGAGTCGGCTTCCTCGGCCGCTTCCTGCACATCGTCAAAAGTCTCTGTGTCGGGAGCTTCGCGATGCAGCTTTTCCTCCTCTGCGGAGTGTTTTTTATGTGAATTATTTGACATGACTGTTGTATCTTGTTTTAACTATAATATATATGCAAAAATATTGCCAAACTCTCCGTCATGCCTTCCGGGAGGCTACGACCGAGGGCCGACCTTTGTAAAGGTAGAACAATATATTGCCGATAACGTTCAATATATCAGGTCAAAATATTGCAGCTCAGAGCGTTGCAAACAGACTGTCACAGTCAGCGAACAACTCTCGCACCGAAGGTGACATTTTGTCACCCTCGAAGAGACCATAGACCGACGCGCCCGAGCCCGACATGGCGGCATACACCGGCCCGAGACTCTCGATACGCTCCTTGAGCGCGGCGATGGCCGGATAGGCCGGAAATACCGAGGCCTCGAAATCGTTTTTAAGCCGTCCGGTCCAGGTGGCCGGACTGTCGGCCACAATCCTGCCGGCGGTGACCTCGGGTATGGCCGGAGTCGTGCGGGAATAAGCGGCAGCCGTAGGCACACTCACGTCAGGCTTGGCTATGAGTATGTCCATGCCGCTAAGGTCAAGGTCAACAGGCTCCATATCGGTGCCGGTCCCTGTGCACAGCATGGGGCGGTTATATATGAAAAACGGACAGTCGGCACCGATGCCCGAGGCCACGCGGGCCAGTTCGGCGTCGGTATATCCGAGAGCGAAGAGGTCGTTGAGCACTTTCAGCGTGAAAGCCGCGTCGGCCGAGCCGCCTCCGAGCCCCGCGCCGTCGGGTATGATTTTGCGCAGATATATATCGACAGGCGGCAGGCTCACCTCGCGTTCAAGAGCGCGATAAGCCTTCATGACGAGATTTTTCTCGGGAGGACACTCCACATGCCGACCGCTCACGGTCAGAGTGGTCTCCTCCCCCTTGGCCGGAACGATTTCCAGCACATCATGCCACGGCACAGGCACCATCACGGTCTCTATGTCGTGATAACCGTCCTCGCGCCGGCGCAATATGTCGAGTCCAAGATTTATCTTGGCATTGGGAAACGTAATCATATTGCAAAGATAAGGCTAATAAATGGAAAAAATATATATAATTGGAAAATAGGTACAATAAAATCCCCTCTCCCCTCCCCGCTTTGTCCCCGCGCTGCGACTTCAGTCGCATAACGTAAAAATAAAAACGGGAAGCCGGCTTCGTGAGGCCGGTTTCCCGTTTTTATTCTCGATTATCTATTCTCAGATAACCTTCTTCTCCACCTTGACGCTTCCGTCCGAGTAGATATATTTCACGATATTGACCCCGCGTGTCAGTGACTCGTGGCGCAGGCCGCGCACGTCATAGATTTCGGTAGCCACTATCCCGGCCTCATCGCCTGTGATATTGTCTATGCCGGTGGGTATGTCGCTTGCCTCGCCCTTCGCGCTGAGTCCGCCAAACTCGTTGACAGCCTGCACGGTGTAGGGAGCTGCATCGCGGGCGGTTGTGGCGGGGAGTGTATAGCTGTTCTCCTTTACGATGTCAATCAGCTCGTCGCCGCGAGTGATTACGTAGCATATAGCATAAGGAACAGCCGCCCAGCTCAACCGGTTGCCGCTGATGGTCACCGAGGGAGCGTCACACGACTCGGTCTTGATGACGGGCTGCCAGTTGTCAGAGCCCGAGAGTACATTTCTGACAGTATATTCGGCTGCTTCCTCGTCAGTGAGATGGTTCTTGGCCTTGCCGTATACCTTTTCACCGTCGACAGTCTTATAATAAGTGTCGCGACGCTGCGAGAGATCCACGGGATTGCCGTTGCCGTCGACAGTGTTCCAGTCGGCCCAGATGGCGGGGAGTCCGCCCATGGTCTCATACCAGCCGGTGGCGGGAATGGTCACCTCGGCACGGGTGTTGAGAAAGACAGTCTTGGGTGCATTGTGCCATGGACGGCCGAGCCATACACTGGTCTCGGAGGGTACACCCGGGGCAGTGATGGTGCAGTTGTTGAACACATAGCCCCATTTCACATCCGCGCCGTGGGAGGGTGCCACTATATAGCCGCCGCTCTTGCGGTTGATGTAGAGGATGGTGTTGTCGATAAAGATGTCACCGCTGTTGTAGATGAAGTCGACCGCACCTTCGATAAACGAGTTGCGCACATAGGCACGGTAGCTTGAGGTAGAGGGGGTGATCCATGTGTCCTGATAGGAGAGCATGGCCACGTTGTTAAACACCGTGCGGTCGCCCGTAGTGTTGAGGGCAAGAGCCTGCGGCCCCTCCTGCTTCTCGTGTCCATAGGAGTTTTCGAGGGTGATGTTTTCAAAGAGACAGTCGTTGGAGTTGACCACCACGGTGGCACCCACGCTCACGTGCAGGGCATTGTCGCCGCCGCAGAGCTTGTCGTCATGTATCACGGTCTTGTCGCGGTCCTGACCGATGATGTGTATGTAGGGCTTGGTCTTGGGGATGTCGATGTGCTCTTTGTAACGTCCGTTCTTGACAAATATCAGATAGGGCTTGATGGCTCCGGCAGGCGCGGCGTCGATGGCAGCCTGAAGTGTTGTGTGGTCGCCCGTGCCGTCGGCGGCTACGATTAAGTCATAGAGACGGGCCTCGGGCTGCACACGCTCCATGGTGGTAAACGTGAGCCTTGTACCCTCGAATGCGTTGCCGTTGCGGTCGGTGATGGCTCCGGCGGGCACTATGAATGTATAGTCGGTGTTATAGTCAAGACCGGCGTAGTTATAGATGATTGACTTGCCGCTCTCTTTGGCTGCGATAGGCTCGCCGTTGAGCGTGGCGGTGGATGTGCCGATTTTTACTTTTTCGTCAAATGTGAGTATGATCGAGCCTGTGGCCGAGGCGTCGCCCGACTTGTCGGCGGGGATTGTCGACACAAGCACCGGGGCGGTCTCGTCGCTTGAGCTGTCCTTGTCGGCAAGGATGTAGAGGTCCGATATGCAGAGTCCGTCAAGCGAGGACTCGGATCCGTCATTGAGACCTGACTCTTTGTCGGGCATGAAACGGATTTTGAGTATACCCTGATTGGCGGCCTCGGCGGGAAGCGGAGTCTCGAAGTCGCTCCATCCTTTGACCACGGTGTAGTCGGCAAACTTGCTGTAGTTCACACCGTCGATGCTGTATTCGACGTTAAACTTGTTATAGGTGTTATAGGAGCCTCCGAGCGACACGGCGAGACGCAGATTGCTGTAACCTGTCGATTTGAGCGACACTTCATAATAATAGTTGTCAGCCTGTTCCTTCCATATACGTGCGCCCCAGCGTCCGTTTTCTGCACCGTTGCTTACGCCACGTGTGAGCCATGTCGTGGTCTTGCCCTCGGGATTGCGCAGACTCAGCAGACCCGAGTTGTCGCTCTCGTCTCTGTAGTCGGCGGCTCGTTCGCTGTTGGGCTGGTCGAAGTAGAAGTCCCAGCCTACGATATAATCCCCAGCCGAGAATGTGGCGGTCAAATCCTTGTCGCCGTCCATCCTGACGGTGCGGACCGGCGAGGTGCTGTTGTCTTCCCAGTTGGTAAACGAGAGTATGCGGTTGTCGACGGTGGTCAGCATCACCTCGGTACCCTCCTCATAGTAGTGCACACCGTTGACCACATTGCCCTGTGGCTGATAGAGCACCTGGTTGACATTGGCTCCCCCTTCGATGGCGAGGTTGAGGGCATAGACATTGTTTTTCTCATAGTTGGCCGTGAGACTGGTGTTGCCGGAGATTGAGAATGTGTAGGGATTCTGCTCCGACACTACTTTGCCGTCGGCGTCGGTCCAGTTGATGAAGTGGTAGCCGAAATTTTCCGAGGCCGAAACGGTGAGCGGTGTGCCCTCGTCAAATTCCGCGCCGGCCGGTGTGCACGACAGCGCGCCGGCACCCTCGATGGCCGATTTAAGAGCGAAGCTGTAGACGGGCACAGCCTCCACCTCACCGTCGGCGATGCCGGTGAGTGTAAGGTCGGCCAGACCGAGTTCTTTATTTGCTCCGAGCTTGTAATAATATATGGTGACGGTCACAGGGTCGCTTGAGGCTTGAAAACCCGAGAGAGTCTCGGTGAATGTCGAGAAGTTGGCACCCGTGCCCGAACGCTCGGGGTCATACTTTTCTCTCACCATCACGGGCTCATTGTCGCCCTGCTTGACTTCGAGCGCGAGATTGCCGCCCCCGGTACCGTGACGGCTTGCCTGGAAACTGAAACCTGTGGGGCGGAATGTGATACCCTTCTTGGGCACGATGGTCATACTGATGGCCTCGCGCGGATTGAGAACCGAGCCGTTGGATGTCTCGGCTTTGAAGAGGGTCTGAGTGGAACCTCCGGCCGGAGTCGCGGTCTTCGACAATGTGAGACCCGGACCTGCGGCAAGTTCATAGACCGAGAAGAGCGGGCCGTTGCTCGCTGTGGCAGCCGACTCGATAGTGGTCGAGCCCATAGGCCATGCAAAAGTCACAGTCTCGTTGGAGACCGACGATGCCGACAGACCTGCGGCACACGCCAGGGCTGTCAGGCCTGTGATAAATAATCGTTTTAACATATGGGGTGAGGTATTAGAATGTTTGTTTTGACACGCGGACAGAGCCGTCGCTGTAGGTGGAGCGAACTATGTAGAGCGAGCCTGCGGCGGGATTGGTCACCTGCATGCCCTGGAGGGTATAGTAGTCAGTACTGACTGGCTCGGAGACTGCGGTGATGCCGGTGATGGCCGACTGCTCGTCGCTTGACACATAGCCGTGAAACTTTATGTCTGACAGACACATGGTCTTGCCGCTGGCAGCTCCGTTATACCACGGATAGAAACGCAGACGCAGCGACTGTCCGCCTTCAAGACGTATGACGGGACGAATCTTGCCGTCCTGCATATTGTTGGCCGGCATCGACTTCATCTCAAAGATATTTACGGGATTGGCAAAGTCGTCGTCGACCGAATAATAGACCTTCAGACACATGCCGTTGCCGCCGCAGCCACACACATAGTAACTGATTTCGTCTACGTTGTACACTGTGCCTTCAGTGGCTGTCACGCCAAACTCGATGTAGCGTGTCGACACCTCGTCGATTTCGCCCGCCGGCCAGTTGCCCCCTTCGATGAGATTGCGCTGGGTCTTGCGTGATGCCTCAAAACCTGTGTCGGAGGGCCACACGGTGTTGGCGTTGGGATTGGCATAACGCTGTAGCTCCATGCCCGAATAGTTTTCGGCAATGGCGTTGACCGGGCCGGTCACAACATACGAGTCATCCTTCTCCAGACGCCAGTACACCGAGGCTTCGGTGCCTCCGCTCAGATTGACTGCCGTAGCCGAGACCGGGATGTCGGTCTTCTTGTCGCCGGCCAGGATAGTCACGGTGCCGTTGATGTCACCGTCGAGTGTGGCGCGCACGTTAAACCGCTGTATCAGCGTGCCGCCCTCATAGGGAAGCGAGAGCGACGAGGTCCATTCCTTGCCGTCGGTCGAGAGTGTGATGCCGTCAGTAGCGGTCACAGTGACATTTCCGGCCGAAGGGGTGAGGTCAAAGCCCGTGACCATAAACTCGCGTGAGAGCGACTGGCCTTTGTAGCCCTGGCCGAGATTGCCGTCCGAGGGGGTCACACCCAAATCGCCGGTCAGGCGGGCATACTCGGTGAGAAGGCCCTGCTCCTGACACAATCCGACAAAGCGGCGTGCTATCAGCGCGGCTCCTGTCGCGCTCAGATGGGTCGAGCCATCGCCATCACCGAGGATGTCGTGACACGCTTTGTCGCCATAGCTTACGTAGAGGTCGGCAGTGCCGGTGGTGAGGTCGACAAATGGCACGTCAAGTTCCCTGGCCACCTCCTGCATCTGATATACATAGTCCATGGAATGGTCGTCAGAGGCTACACTCTGCTTCTCGAGCACACCCGAGTCGGTGAGTTTCGAGAAACTGTCGCCCAGGTCGTGGCGGCCGTTGCGGCGTATGGTGCAGTTGGTAAAATACATGCGGCATATCGAACCGGCAAATATCGGAGTGCAGCCGGCCTCGCGAGTCTCGTTGACATATTTGCGCAGATATTCCTTATAGGTGGTCGAGGGATTGGTGCCGCGATAGTCGGTGGCCGAGGCTTTGTCGGCGTCTCCTATGGAAGTGTAATAGGCTTTAAGCTCATCGCCGTCCATGCCCTGGGTCTTCTCGTCATTGTGGGCAAACTGGATGAGCACATAATCGCCGGGCTCCATCTGCTTTTTCACCGAGGTCCAGTAGGCCGCCTCTTTATAGAAACTTTTGCTCGAGGCTCCGCTCTTGCCGCGGTTGTTGACTTCGATACCCTCGAGAAATTGCTGGAGATACTGACACCATCCGCGCGTGACAGTGGCCGACTCGTCATAGTTGGCCATAGTGCTGTCGCCTATGGTATGAATCTTTTTTGCACCGGCGTCTGACGGCGCGCCGAGCGAGAGTGCCGATACAAGGAGTGCGGGTAGGATTTTCTTCATGGTAATATAATATGTGTGTGTTACTGTTTCTTGTCGCAAATTTAGCTCTTGCAGGCTTTACGGTAATGGTGAATTTGATGCAAATGATGGTAAAATCCGCTCAGATGTTGCTTGTTGAGCTGATTTTACCTATTTTTGCTTTGGAAAAACCTTTTGATATATACCATGATGCGCCACATCCTCACCTTTCTTATTTATATGCTGTCGGTCGTCACGATGAGCGCGGGCGAGCCTTTCTGCGACATCCGCAACTATGACGAGCGCGACGGTCTGTCACAACGGCTCGTCAAGCAGGTGGTGCAGGATGACAACGGCGTGTTGTGGGTGGCCACATGGAACGGGCTCAACCGTTTTGACGGTTATGAATTCAAATGCATACGCCCGGGCATCAACGACGGGGTGCGCCGCTACTCCTCACGCATAGGCGACATCAAGCTCGGACCTGACGGCCGGCTGTGGTGTCGGATAGACCATAAAATAGTGAGGTTTGATGTCAATGACTACACATTTTTCGACTCTCACTCTCTGCTTGAGGAGAAATTTGGCCGTCGGCTGCATGTCAGAGGCATAACCATGACCACGGCCGATGAACTTGTGCTTACGCTTGTTGACAGCACATATATAATAATGCCACCAACCCCCGAGCCTGAGCGCGAGGCTGTCATGACCGGCTCGACAGGCGGCAGGAAATACAAGTCGCCCTCCAACCGCCGACTCGGCACCGTCGGACCCTATGCTGCCAGCGACCTCGTGATGTCGAGGCGTGACGAAGCCGGCACAGTGTGGCTCGTGACACGTGACGGCGATGTGATATGCGCTCCGGATGTCGACGGGCCATTCACGGTGACGGGACGTATCGGAGGGGTGGCCAATATGGGATTGCGCTATGCCACGTCCGACTCTCAGGGCAATGTGTGGCTATGCAGCAAGACAGGCCTCCACCGACTCACATTCGGCACGGCTCCTTACAGCATGGTGAGCCATGACCCCGTGTCGATGCTACGCACATCGTGCCGCGACAGCCGCGGGCGTGTATGGCTCTCATGGAGCGACGCCAGGTGTCTGACTCTGAGCGGGCCCGACACGGACACGACAATGTATGTTGGTCCCGACGGGTCGTTGAGTGCCCGGCGAGTGTCCTTTGGCGCGGCTGTCTACAGCATCGTCGAGACACGTCCGGGAGAGATATGGCTCGGCACCAAGCCCGACGGCCTCTTCCGTCTCACCGAGCGTGAGGGCGGCGGTTATGACGTCAAGCATTTTGTACATGACTCTTCCCGCCCTGACTCCCCGTCGGGCAACGCCTACTATGACGGAGCCGTCGATTCGCGCGGCCGGTTGTGGCTCGCATCGATGGGCACAGGCATGGATGTAGTGCCCTACCCCTCCGCCCCCGAGCCGGTGTTTCATAATGTAGCGTCCCGTTCCGGCTATCCTTCCGAGGCCATGTCGGTGAGACGTATCAGTCTGCTCAATGACAGCATGGGGGTGGCCGCCACTACCGCCGGACTGCTCGGATTCAGCATACCGGCGTCCGACCGCCTTGACGACATGCGTTTCGCGCTCCATGTCAGCGAACCCGGACGCGAGATGTCGCTGGGCAATATCGCCACTATGGATGTTGGCCTCGGACCTGACGGTTCGCTCTACGTGGCCACCGAAAGCGACGGAGTGGCACGCCTCATGTCGCCGCTCTCCGACGGCCCTGTAGCTCAGTGGGATTTCCGCAGCTATCGTGTGCAGGGCGGCGTCAACCCCGATGTCGCTCTGTCGGTGCAGCCTGCGGGCAACGACAGCATGCTGCTTGTCACAGGCGGCAACGATGTCAGTCTGCTCGACCCGCGCACAGGCGAGACGAGAGTCTACGGAGCCTCGTTCTGGCACCGTGACATGCGTTTCAGCGATGCCAAACCGCTCAGGCTCGACAACGGCGAATGGCTCTTCGGACTTAACGACGGAGCCGTAAGGGTGCGTCTTGACAGCACTGTCATGTCGGCCGACACTCTGCCTCTTGCTTTCAACACAGTCTCCATCGCCGGCCGTCCCGACTCGCTGCTCACCCCACGCTGCAACCGCATAACACTCGCCCCGTCGGAGCGCGATGTCACACTCCGCTTCTCGGCACTCTGTTATGCCGACCCCGCCACACTGCGCTATGCTTTCAGGGTCGGTGATGACCCGTGGACACCGCTCGGAGCCTCACGCACCGTATCGTTTGCCGATCTTGACCCCGGCACATACACTGTCACCGTGCGTTCCACCGACACTCACGGCCGATGGCTCGACAACGACCGCAGCGTCACGATCGAAGTGCTTCCGACATTCTGGGAGACAGGAACGGCCAAAGCCCTGTATGTGATATTGACGCTCGCATTTGTCGGAGCAGTGATATGGACCACCGTCTATATACGCCACATCAAGCGTCAGCAGCGCGAGATGCTTGAGTCTCACTTGCGTCAGCTCGAAGCCCGCGCCGTGGGTCACGAATCAGGCATAGAGGTAACACAGGGTCCGCAGCCCGCACCCGTGCAGACGCCGCCGCCCCCCTCGCCTCGGCTCTCCGACGAGGACCGTCAGCTCATGGATGCCGTCATGGACTATATCGAGACCCACCTCTCCGACTCCGACATCACTGTCGACGACATGGCCCTCGCTGTGGCTGTGAGCCGCAGCGGCCTCACGCGCAAGATGAAGTCGCTGATGGGCGTGACGCCGGCCGAGTTTCTGCGCGAGACACGTCTCACACGTGCCTCCACCCTGCTGGCCACCACATCCAGACCCATCAAGGAGATAGCCGTGGTGTGTGGATTTTCCGACATGAACTATTTCGGCAAGTGCTTCAAATCATCGCGCGGTCTCACCCCGGGAGCCTATCGCAAGACCCACAGCCGGTCATAAAAAATCCTCCCCACCTCTTTCAATAGCCGACGGAAACGACTACCTTTGCACAAGCAAAAGCAATCACAACCCAGATGCCACAGGAAAATAATACATATAACAATAACAACAGACGCGCATCCAAGCCGCAACACATATCTCAGTTTGACCACGGGGGCCGCATCCCGCCTCGCGACAACGACCTCGAAGAAGCCGTGCTCGGAGCGTTGATGCTCGAGAAGGACGCCTACACAGTGGTGTGTGACATCCTCAAGCCCGAATCGTTCTACGACCCGGCCAATCAGAAGATATATGCAGCCATCCAGACACTCGGAGCCGCCCAGCAGAGCATCGACATGCTCACCGTCACCGAGCGTCTGCGCCTCAACGGCGACCTCGAAGGGGCCGGAGGCGCGTTGCGCATATCCGAACTGACCTCCAAGGTGGCGTCGGGCGCGCACGTCGAGTTTCACGCCCGCATCGTGGCGCAGAAATATCTCGCCCGCGAGCTCATACGCTTCGCCTCGCAGATCGAGGCCCAGGCCTTTGACGAGAGCTATGACGTGGATGACTTGTTGCAGGAAGCCGAGGGCAAACTCTTCGAGATTTCGCAGCGCAACGTCAAGAAGGATGTGACCCAGATTGACCCCATCATCAACTCGGCCATCGAGCAGATACAGATTGCCGCCAACCGTGCCTCGGGTCTCTCGGGCCTGGAGTCGGGCTATCATGAGCTCGACAAACTCACCTCGGGATGGCAGCGCAGCGACCTCATAATCATCGCGGCGCGTCCCGCCATGGGCAAGACGGCCTTTGTGCTCTCCATGGCCAAAAACATGGCGGTCAACTACAACATACCCGTGGCCATATTCTCGCTTGAGATGTCCAACCTACAGCTCGTCAACCGTCTTATCCAGAACACCTGCGAAATCGAGGGCGAGAAAATCAAGAGCGGACAGCTCTCGCAGATGGAGTGGGACCAGCTCATGTCGCGCGTCAAGAATCTATACAGCGCGCCTCTCTATATCGACGACACAGCCTCGCTGTCCATATTCGAGCTCCGCACCAAGGCCCGCCGTCTGGTCAGGGAACACAACGTGTCGTTTATCATCATCGACTACCTTCAGCTCATGAACGCCTCGGGCATGAAGTTTGGTTCGCGCGAGCAAGAGGTGTCAATGATTTCGCGCTCGCTCAAGCAATTGGCCAAAGAGCTCAACATCCCCATCGTGGCACTCTCGCAGCTCAACCGTTCGGTCGAGTCGCGCGGTGCCGACTCGAAAGACGGCAAGCGTCCGCAACTTTCCGACCTCCGCGAGTCGGGAGCCATCGAGCAGGATGCCGACATCGTGTGCTTCATCCACCGTCCGGAATATTATCTGCGCTCGGGCGTCGACGGAGCCGGCAACGACATACGCGGCCTGGCCGAGTTTATCGTGGCCAAGCACCGTTCGGGACGTGTGGACGACGTGAAGATGCGTTTCAAGTCAAAATATGCCCGATTTGAGAACTGGGAGGGAGAGACCTCGGTGAGCAGCGGACAGCTCGAATCGAGGCTCAATGCCACCGACGGCACTGTGCCAGTGATGCCCCCCTCGGGAGTCACAGGCTTTGTAGGCGGCTCGGCCGACATACTGTCGTCATCGTCCGACGAGACCGCTCCGTTCTGAGCGACATATACTTAAGAGGGCGACGAAAAAATTTTTTCATCCCCAATCAAAAAAATTTTACGGTCCGGAGGCACTACACACCCCTGTGTGCCATCCGGACCGTGACTTTTAACTTTTGGATGTTAAATTTTGCCGGCAATAGCAACAAGCCTTAAAACCTTTTTTCGGTCAGCAGTGTTTAATTAATAAAATTAACACAACCAACAACTATTGTTTTATGAAAAAAGCGTTATTAATCATTGCAGTTGTGCTTGGAAGTATGACCGCATTCGCTCAGAATCTTGACAAGAATGAGGCAAAGCAGCTTAAGGCTTTTCTCAACGAGGGAAACAATGCCACCGAACTCAAGGTAGCCAATCCCAATGCCATAGCCTCGGTCGAGGGAGTCACCGTAGAAAACGGACACGTCACCGCTATCTCATGGAAGGACAAAAAACTTTCCGGCGCACTCAACCTCACCGGTTTCAAGGCTCTTAACAAAGTTGACGTGTCGCGCAACAATCTCACCTCGATCAATGTATCAGGCTGCGCGGCTCTGACCGAACTCAATGCATCCCGCAACAAAATCACCACTGCCGATTTTGCAGGTTGCGAGGCTTTGCAGACTCTCTCGATTTACAAAAACCGTCTTACTGAAATCGACCTCAACGATGTGCCCCTTCTGAAGAAACTCAACCTCTCCAACAACCTCTTTGTAGAGCTGAGCCTCCAGAACTCCACCAACCTCGAGACCCTCAACTGTCAGGGTTGCCACCTCGAGTCGCTCAACGTCACAGGCTGCACCGGCCTCAAGAACCTCTACTGCGGTTATAACAAGCTCACCCAGGTGACACTCACCGGTGTGGAGAACCTCCAGAACCTCAACGTGGACGACAACGAGATTACCAACCTTCTCATCTCAGGTCTGCCCTCGCTCTCGACTCTCATCTGCTCTGACAACAACATGGTCACTCTCGGTGTACGCGACTGCAACGCTCTTCTCGACGTAGTATGCTCCTACAACGACCTCACCACTTTCAGCGTAGAGGGTTGCCCCAACCTCCAGTATGTCGATTGCTCCTACAATGACCTTACTCAGCTCACTCTCTCCAACCAGACATTCCTCCAGCGTCTTATCTGCAACAACAACCAGTTGACAATGCTCGACGTATCGTTTGACCAGGCTCTGACCTACATCAACTGCCGTTTCAACCAGATAACCGACTTCCGCACCATCGCCTGCAACAGCCTCCGCATGGTAGCCTGCCAGTGGAATTTCTAAGCTGACAGCCGACAGTCAGTTGTATTGACAACAAAGACTGAAACCAATAAAAAAGTCCCCGGCCTCCACAATCGAGACCGGGGACTTTTTTTAGGGCCAAGCTGAAATTTCGGTGCATCATAGATTAATGCCAGCCCCAATTCTGCCAGACATACGCGTCGGCAGGCATCCCATGCATGCCATTCCACATCCCGCAAAGAGGGTGTTGCAGAACTCCTCTGATTAAAGCCTCTGAGAATTGAATATTTTAGAATAATCTGGAATTTTTCGAGATTAGTTCGTATATTCGATTCTCAGGAAGTTGAAAACCGGGCATACACTAAAAAAACAGCGAAAATCGGTCTTTTCAGGCCGATTTTTGTATGTTTTTATGCAATTTCAGGATATTAAGAGCCATGAATACGAAGCCGAGATCCATTGTGACCTTGGCTTTTCCGAAGTGGCGGAAGCGTGTGTATCCATGATTGTGTTTGAGTTGTCCGAAAACCGGCTCAGGTTCCAGCGACCTTCGCTTTAGCTTCTGCTGATTCACCGGAAGATCAAGCCTGGCCTTTGCTTTCCTCTCTTGCCGGATATTAACGTGAGTTCGATATAAGAGTTCAGTTATCCAATAATAAAACAATCAGCCATTTAGCATAAAACTAAATGGCTGATTTTCTTGGTATTCTCGCGAAAAATTCGTAAATTTATAGTGTCCAATTATAACATTTAC